>JAHHTY010000004.1 GCA_020024325.1 Negativibacillus sp. | reverse complement strand
TAACAGGGGGGTTATTTTTTAGGCAAGCAAAGGATGTTTTGCTTACTATAATAAATTATAAAACAAGGAAATTAGGTTATGCAAGGTTATGCTTTACACGGTCATGTTCTTCGGCACGTTTAGCGTTATTAAAATGTTCAAGGGAACCCACCAAATATCCTGTAATGCGGCGTATGCGCTCGATTGGCTGGTCAGGGGTTTCTATGCGTCCGCAGCAGGGGCATTCGTCCCCGATAATCCCAGTGTATCCGCAAACAGGGTCACGGTCTACCGGGTGATTGATGGAGCCATAACCAATTCCGGATTCTTTCATACAGCGTACCAGCTGTTCAAAAGAATCAATATTGTGCAATGGATCGCCGTCCAGCTCAACATAGGTAATGTGTCCGCCGTTTGTTAATGCATGGTAAGGAGCTTCCAAACGTATTTTATCAAAGGCGTTAATTTTAAAGTAAACGGGAATATGGAAAGAATTTGTGTAATATTCTCGGTCGGTAATGCCCGGCAGAGTGCCGAAGCGGTCGCGGTCAATCTTGACAAATCTTCCCGATAATCCTTCGGCAGGGGTGGCGATGAGGGAAAAGTTTAAACCGGTTTTTTGGCTGGCAGCATCCATTTTACCACGCATATGACCAATAATTTCCAGACCTAAATTTTGTGCATACTCGCTTTGCCCATGGTGTTCTCCAATCAGAGCAACCAATGTTTCGGCAAGACCAATAAATCCGATGGTGAGGGTGCCATGTTTTAGCACTTGGGCAATCTCATCGTTTGGCCCCAGTTTATCCGAGTCGAGCCACACACCTTGTCCCATCAGAAAAGGGAAGTTAAGCACCTTTTTCTGACCTTGGATGCGAAAACGGTCAAGCAGCTGACGCACCACCAAATCAATCTTGCGGTCAAGCAGATCAAAGAAAAGGTCGATATTTCCACCGGACAAGATGCCCAAACGAGGAAGGTTGATAGAGGTATAGGAAAGATTGCCTCGACCTGTGGTAATCTCTCGGGTGGGGTCATAAAGGTTTGCAGCGACACGAGTGCGGCAGCCCATATAGGCAACTTCGGTTTCAGGGTGTCCCTCACGGTAATATTGCAGATTATAAGGAGCGTCCAAGAAGGAAAAGTTTGGAAACAGTCGTTTTGCAGAAACCTTGCAGGCAAGACAGAACAAATCATAGTTGGGGTCAGAGGGATTATAGTTGACTCCTTCTTTTACCTTAAAGATGTGGATTGGAAAGATGGGCGTTTCTCCATGTCCCAGACCATTTTGTTCGGCAAGAAGGATATTTCGGATGACCATTCTGCCCTCAGGGGAGGTATCGGTTCCATAGTTTAAAGAGCTGAATGGGGTTTGAGCTCCGGCACGGGAGTGCATAGTATTGAGGTTGTGAATAAGCCCCTGCATTGCCTGATAGGTTTCACGTTCGGTTTCTTCATAGGAATATTTTTGAGCAAATCGTTGTGCAACAAGAATATCATCCGTATTGATATGTAATGATTCGGCAAGCAGTTTAGCCTCGGCACAGGAATATTCCTCACAGTTTTGTAAAGAAGGGGTCAATCCATCCTGTTCCAGCTGTATAAAAATGGGATTTACAAAAGAGTTAGCATCAGTGATACCACAAAGCAGTTCACAGGATTTGCAAAGGTTTCGACGGTAATTTTTTAAATAGGTTTTTCTAACACCGGGAGCCATATCGAAGTCGAATTTTGGTACACTTTGCCCGCCGTGCTGATCATTTTGGTTGGACTGAATTGCGTTATAGGCAAGAGAAGCATAGCCGGCGATATCTTCCGGCTCTTTAAGATAGCCATAACCGGAGTTAAAGCCATTTTTAAACAGCTTGCTCAGGTCAATCTGGCAGCAGGTTGTGGTCAGTGCAAAAAAGTCAAGGTCATGGATGTGAATATCACCGCAGTCGTGCGCCCGTGCGTGTTCGGGGTCAAGGACAAACATTTCATAAAATGCTTTTGCACCCTCGGAACCATATTTTAACATTGTACCCATAGCGGTGTTTCCGTCAATATTGGCATTTTCTCGTTTCACATCATTTTCGGCAGCACTTTTAAAGGTCAAATCTTCATAGACCTTCATCAATTTGGTGTTCATTTCACGCACACGGGTCCTTTGAGCCCGGTATAAAATGTATTCTTTGGCAGTGCGGGAATGTCCGTTTTCAATCAGAACCTTTTCTACCATATCCTGAATCTGCTCCACAGTGGGGGAAACAGAGGGAGGACACAATGTTTCTAAGCGTTGTTCTACTTGAAAAGCAAGTGACTGTGCGGTTTTGTAGTCCTTTCCACCTACTGACGTGGCAGCACGAAAGATTGCTTTTGCAATTTTTTCGACATCATAGGCAGCCATACGACCGTCCCTTTTGATGATAGTGTTGATCATGAACATTCTCCTTTAATTTAGCTCTAGCAGGAAGTTGGCATCTTTCAGCATAAAAAAAGAATATAGCACGCCACAGGCGATGATATATTCTGATTAGTCTAAATCCTTTATACTATTGTATCGGGAGAGCGGAGAGAAGTCAATGAGCGAAAACGACGAATTTCTCATTGTGTTATCCGACAGCTTCCTAAGTGAGGTAAAGAAATTTTAAATGGCTGCTAGAAAGTACAAGATATAGGGAGAAAGAGGGGAAGGGTCTTTCTTTTTTTATGTACTGTTTTTTTATCTAAAAGAACAATATAACATATCAAAACTTGTTCTATCTTTTTAACAAATGCTTATTAAAAAAAGAAACCCCACAGGACTTTTAAGTTTCCTGCGGGGAGTAAAATTTAGTGCAGATTTTTGAGAAGATTGATGGTTTCTTCTATATCAAGGTCGTTGTCTTTTTCAAATTTTTCCTTGAGCAGGAACTTTTTAAATTCGTCTACGCTCATAACAATGTTTTCATCACGAACATTGCTTAAATAAAGAGGTGTGTCAGCTTTAGAGCCGACTACAACAACAGCCGAATCAATTTTGAGGTTGTATACTTTTTTCTGAGCCATGATGCGGCGGAACAGGTCAAGTTTCTTATCCATTTCTAAAACAGGGTTATCAAAGCGAACTTTGTTTTCTTCATCCACAAAAGTCCAGCGAGGTTCCTTAAAGTCGCCGTAAAAATCGCCTTCACCTTGCAGTGCAGAAACAAAGATTAACCCAAAAAAGCCCACCAGAACAAAGTCGATGGTTTGGGTTTGACCATCCAGCTGCATCTGTACGTTTTCTAACAATTTATAATTGTGAGAAAGGGCAAAACGCTGGAGAATGGATTTTACGGTCTGTTTGCCGTATTTTCCTTTTGCAAAGCGAACTTGTTTCTGAAGATACCATACCAAAGCAGCAATGGCAACCAGAACGACAACTGCAATTGCAGCAATAACAGAGGTTTTCATAAATTCAAAATCCCTTCTAAAGAAATTCTCTCAATGAGAGGTGAACAATTAAAACTATTGTATCATAAGCGGCAATCATCGTAAAGGGGAAAAGGGAAATTTCTGGGAGGAAGCGGCATACACAAAGTGCTGATTTTGTCAAGAGGCATTTGATGCACATTTTATTTATGTAATATAATAACAGACGGTGTGGCATAACTATTGATATAATAAAAAGGGTTTAAAAATCAGCAGAGTGTAAATTTTTAAAAAAAGCCGAAGCAGATAACTTGACAGTTTTTTTATATTTATTATAATTTGAAAAGAGATATTCATGTTGTGCAGCATGAAGAAAGGTGGAACAGAAAACGAATGAAGCGTTTTTATAAGAAATTTACAGCAGTATTGATGGCTGCGATGTTGTGTGTCGGAACACTGACCGGCTGTGAGGCACTGGATACCACTTTGCCAAAACAGGAAGTTCAGACCGAAAAAAAGGAAAAAGGACGCAAGGCAAATCCGAAAAAAGCACTGGAGAAAATCTATGCTTCGCTGGGTAAAAGGGCAGGCTTAGTGGAGCCGACACCGGAACAACTGGAAACGGTTGTCGGGTTAAATCTTGATAATATCAAAGAATCATATGTCCGTTATATAGAAACAGATTTTGGAGCAAACGATGTATACATCCTTCTTCCAAAGCCGGGGGAGAATGAAAAAGGTGAGTCTTATCGGGAAAATGTGCTGACAGATTTGAAGGAGCGCAAAGATAACCGCACCAGGGAGTTTTCTAATTATGATGTCTATAATTCCAGCTCCATTGCCGAAAATGCAATTATCTTTGAACGTGGCGGCTATGTGGTTATGCTGATGACAGAGGATAACGATTTGGCAAGACAAATTATTGAAAAGTATATCCCGGAAAAACTGAATCTGTAATAAGGGAAAACAAGAAAAAACGATGTGATTTTAAAAATCACATCGTTTTTTTTATGGATGCTGTTTTTGCAGCCGGTTTTCTTTTGCAAAGGCAACAGGTAAGGTGAACCCCCACCGGTTTATGCTGCACTGTCTGTGCAAAAGAAAGTTTAATTTGAAAACGGTTATTCATCCAACTTGAGAACAGCCATGAATGCTTCCTGCGGAACTTCGACAGAACCCAGCTGGCGCATTCTCTTTTTACCTTCCTTCTGTTTTTCAAGCAGTTTTTTCTTACGGGAAATATCACCGCCGTAACACTTGGCAAGTACATCTTTACGGAATGCCTTTACCGTTTCACGGGCGATAATCTTGCCGCCGATAGCTGCCTGAATCGGAACCTCGAACATTTGACGAGGAATATTTTCCTTGAGCTTTTCTGCCATCTTTCTTCCACGGGAATAAGCGCGATCTGCATGAACAATAAAGGAGAGCGCATCTACAATATCGCCGCTGATCATGATATCCAGTTTTACAAGCTTTGAAACCTGATAGCCGGACAGCTCATAGTCAAAGGAAGCATAACCTTTTGTGCGGGATTTAAGCGCATCAAAGAAATCGTATACAATTTCATTGAGCGGCAGCTCGTAATGAATTTCTACACGGTCGGTATCAAGATATTTGGTGTCTTTATAAATACCTCGGCGTTCCTGACACAACTCCATGATGGTGCCGATATAGGAAGCAGGGGTAAAGATGCTTGCTTTAACAAACGGCTCCTCGGCAGATTCGATGTCAGAAGGGTCGGGGTAGTTGGTTGGGTTGTCAATCATCAAGGTGGTGCCATCGGTCATATTGAGTTTATAGATAACGCTTGGAGCGGTGGTAATCAAATCAAGGTTAAACTCTCGTTCCAAACGTTCCTGAATGATTTCCATATGCAGCAGTCCCAAAAATCCGCAGCGAAAACCAAAGCCGAGTGCTTTGGAAGTTTCCGGCTCAAAGGAAAGGGACGCATCATTGAGCTGAAGCTTTTCCAGAGCGTCACGAAGGTCTGGGTATCTTGCACCATCAGAAGGGTAGATACCGCAGAACACCATTGGATTTACCTGACGGTAGCCGGCAAGTGGCTGTTGAGCGGGAGTATCAGCATGGGTAACAGTGTCACCGACTACGGTATCACGCACACTTTTAATGCTGGCGGTGATGTAACCAACTTCGCCTGCGGAAAGTCCGTCTGTTGGAACAAGGGTGGTGGCACCCATATAACCTACCTCGACAATATGGAAGCGTGCTTTTGTTGCCATCATCAAGATGTCATCTCCGGGACGAACAGTACCCTGCATAACGCGGATGTATACAATGACACCCTTATAGCTATCATAGTAAGAGTCAAAAATCAGTGCTTGCAGAGGTGCATCGGGGTCGCCGGTCGGAGCCGGAATATCGGTTACGATGCGCTCCAGCACGTCCTCAACATTTAGCCCTGTTTTTGCAGAGATGCGTGGTGCGTCCAGTGCAGGGATGCCGATGATGTCCTCAATCTCGTGGCAAACAACATCGGGGTTTGCACTTGGCAGGTCAATTTTGTTGACTACCGGAACAACTTCCAAATCATGCTCGATGGCAAGATAAGTATTTGCTAAGGTCTGCGCCTCAATTCCCTGGGAAGCATCGACTACAAGCAATGCACCCTCACAGGCAGCAAGAGAGCGGGAAACCTCATAGTTAAAGTCAACGTGACCGGGGGTGTCGATGAGGTTAAAATCATAGGTGTTGCCGTCTTTAGCGGTATATTGTGCTTTTACGGCTCTTGCCTTGATGGTGATACCTCTTTCACGTTCCAGTTCCATGTTATCTAAAAGCTGGTTTTCCATATCTCGCAGGGAAACGGTTTGTGTTTTTTCTAAAATACGGTCGGCAAGGGTCGATTTGCCGTGGTCGATGTGGGCAATGATGCAGAAGTTTCGGATACGGCTCATATCCTTCTGCTGTTTGTCTGCCATAGAATCTCACCTTTCTATTGTTAAAGAATTTATCGCAAATCAAAATCGGGAAATCCCGTGTAAAGCCTTATTATATCATAAACAAGGCGTTTGGTAAAAGAGGGGAAAAGGCAAAAACATGGGGTTTTCCTCTAGGAAATTGTATCACAGCTGCTACACTTCGGCAAGAGGGTTTAGCAGACACAAAGCAGCATAAACCGGGGGGTGAAATGAAAAAACTCTGCAAACAGACAAGGCAAACAGCGGAGCAGTAAAAGGGAAGCTGATTTATACTAAAAAAGCAAGGCAATTAAAGGTTTTGCAGTTCCTGTAAAAATTCATTGTAAAACACGCCCAATTCCCCATGATAACCTTCTTTCCAAGGCTTGTTTCTGCCGTAGTAATGGACGATGGCAGTGTTGTTTCTTACCCAGTCAACGCCAACTTTTTCCTCTTTTGAAAGGCGCAGGTTGTGCAGGTTTAAATATTTTTCCCCAAGATTATAAATCATGGGGTCCAGCAGGATGGTGCGGTGGGCATATAAAGCATTTAACACATCCTGGTCGGGAAGCATCAGAGTATTTTTATGTTTTTGGATAAAATCGAGTACCTCCTGCCGATGTTGCTTTTCACGAAGCAGAGAAAGATTCATCATTATCACACCGGAGTTGATATATTGGGCGTCTTGAGGAAGATGCAGACGCAGGCGATTCAACTGCTGAAAGGTCTGGCTTTCGATGTGGGAGGCAGCAGCAAAAAGATTATCTCCAAAATCAATGCTGTATAAGGATTTCAGGTCATTGAGTACCACAAGATCGGGGTCGAGATAGAGAATGCGGTCAAGTTTTTGGGGAAGATAATGCGCAGCGAAAAGACGAAAGTACATCTCGGTGGGATAGCGGGACGAAACGGGGGCATCCTTGAGAAAATCCTGAGGGATACGCACATCAACAAACCGAGTACGGGGCAGCAAGGACTCTAAACGGGAAAAATCTTCCTCAGTTAAGCTGTTATGAGCAACATAGATGGTAAAGTCCCCATCGGGATTTGACTGAGCAAGAGAATAGAGCATAACGCTGAGAACTTTTAGATAATTGCGGTCGAGAGTGACAAGGATATGGTAAGGAAAAAGCGTTGCCATAAAAGACCTCCTTATTTTAAAGTACATATAACACAAGCAATGTTGATTATAAAAAGAAAAAAACATTTCATTCAAGATAAAATGTGATATAATCATATCATGTAATCCCCAAATGATGCAATGGAGGAAAAGAGAAAATAATGTTAAGGTTTATTAGGTATTTGAAGAGATTTTGGAAAGAGGTTTTGATTGGTCCGATTTTTAAGCTGACCGAAGCGATTTTTGAGCTGATTGTTCCCTTGGTTATGGCAAAAATTATTGATGTGGGCATTGCAAACCGTGACATAAACTATGTCCTTAAAATGGGCGGAGTTATGGTGTTGCTGGGTGTTGTCGGGCTGTGTTGTGCAATGGTTTGCCAATATTGTGCGGCAAGGGCAAGTCAGGGATTTGGCACTGTGGTGCGGTCTGAAATGTTTTCACACATCAACCGACTTTCTCATGGGGAAATTGACCAGATTGGTACACCATCCTTGATTACCCGCATTACCAATGATGTAAATCAAATGCAGCTTGCAGTAGCTATGCTGATTCGCCTGCTGATTCGTTCGCCGTTTTTGGTGCTGGGTGCAGCAGTGATGGCAGTGATTATCGACTGGAAATTAGCGTGCATTTTCTTTATAGCAGGACCGCTGGTGGCGATGGTATTGTACTTGGTTTTAAGCCGCTCAATTCCGTTTTATCGGATTATCCAGCGTAAGCTGGACCGTATCTCATTGATTACAAGGGAAAACCTTTCGGGTGTTCGAGTGATTCGGGCATTTTCCAGGCAGGAAAAAGAGAAGGAACGTTTTTTGGAAGCAAGTACGGATCAGATGAATGTTTCGATTTCTGTGGGAAAAATTTCCGCATTGCTTAACCCTCTCACAAGTGTGATTATCAATCTTGCCATTGCGATGGTAATTTGGTTTGGCGGCTTTCGTGTGGAAAGTGGTGGAATGACTCAAGGTGAGGTGATTGCCTTTGTCAATTATCTAAACCAGATTCTTTTAGCAATGATTGCAACAGCAAATCTGTTTGTGATCATTACAAAAGCGGCAGCATCAGCAGCAAGGGTAAATGAGGTGCTGGATACAGTTCCTTCGGTACTCAACTATTCTATTGCGGATGTTGAGGGAAAAATGAATGAACCAAAGATTGCATTTAACCATGTAAGTTTTGCTTATCCATCTGCCGGAGATTATTCTCTCACCGATATTTCTTTTGAAGTAAGCAGCGGTCAGACAATAGGAATTATTGGAGGAACAGGCTGTGGTAAATCAACCTTAGTCAATTTGATTCCTCGATTTTATGATACATCAAAGGGAAGCGTGCAGGTGGACGGCATTGATGTGCAGAAATATCCGATGAAACAGCTGCGAAAAAAAATGGGTTTAGTGCCGCAAAAGGCAGTTCTGTTTTCGGGAACGCTACGTCAAAATATGAGCTGGCACAAAAAAGACGCAACGGACGAGGAAATTTGGAAAGCGTTGGAAATAGCACAAGCAGCGGAATTTGTACGCAAAATGCCGGACGGATTGGACACAGTGATTTTGCAGGGAGGAAAAAATCTTTCCGGAGGGCAAAAACAGAGGCTGACCATTGCCCGTGCTTTGATTGGAGCACCTGAAATTTTAATTTTGGATGACAGTGCAAGTGCATTGGATTTTGCAACCGATGCAGCCCTTCGCCGTTCGATTGCACTTCTTGCAAGTCAGCAGGAAATGACCGTGTTGATTGTTTCTCAGCGGGCAAACACCGTGCGATATGCAAACAAAATTGTTGTGTTGGATGATGGCAAGATTGTGGGTATGGGGACTCATGAACAGCTGCTGAAGGACTGTAAAGAATATGCGGAAATTTACTGGTCACAAAACGAACAGGCAGATATGGTGCAATGAGGGGGAAAAAGCGATGAACACAGAAAAACGAAGTGAAATTTTAAAAAGGGTGCTGACCTTTGCCCGACCGCATCTGTGGTATTTGGCAGCGGCTACCATCAGCGCCCTGTTAAGCGTTACACTGACGCTTTATACCCCTGTTTTGATTGGACAAGGAATCGACAAGATTTTAGAGCCGGGAAAAGTTTATTTTGACCAGCTTTTGCCGATTATTATACAGCTGGCAGCAGTGGCTTTGGCAGCGGCATTGTTCCAGTGGCTGATGTCACTTTGCACCAATATGGTCACCTATAAAACGGTAAGGGATTTGCGTGTTTCGGTATTTAATAAAATAGAGCAAATCCCACTCAGCTGCATTGACAGCCGCTCTCACGGAGATATCATCAGCCGTATTGTCAACGATATTGATTCGGTATCAGACGGATTGCTTCAGGGTTTTTCCCAGCTGTTTACCGGTATTATCACCATTTTAATGACGCTGTATTATATGCTGTCAATTCACTTTCAGGTGGGATTGGTCGTTGTCGTGCTGACCCCATTATCACTGTTTGTTTCTTCTTTTATTGCAAAACGTTCCTTTCATCTTTTTCGTAAGCAAAGTGCAATTAAGGGTGAGCTGAGCGGTTACATCGAAGAAATGGTGAGCAGTCAGAAGGTGGTAAAGGCGTTTTGCTATGAGGACAGGGCACAGCAGGAGTTTGATAAAATCAACCATGACCTATATGTGACAGGGGTGAAATCTCAATTTTACTCCTCATTGCCAAACCCAACAACCCGTTTTGTCAACAGTATGATTTATGCAGCGGTTGCTATCTTCGGTGCAATTTCCTGCATTAGCGGTGGATTTTCGGTGGGGGCACTGACCAGCTTTTTAACCTATGCAAACCAATACACAAAGCCATTTAATGAAATTTCGGGAGTTATCACCGAACTTCAAACAGCCCTTGCCAGTGCAAAAAGAGTGTTTGCGATTATTGATGAGCCGGCAGAAAAACCGGACGATGAGGATGCTGTTTATCCTGATCAGTCTGAAGGCAGGGTGGAAATTGATCATGTCAGCTTTTCTTATGAAAAAGAAAAACCGTTGATTCGAGATTTCGATTTAAAGGTGCAGCCGGGACAACGAATTGCGATTGTGGGTCCGACAGGCTGCGGAAAAACCACAATGATTAACCTTTTAATGCGGTTTTATGATACCGATAAGGGAGAGATTCGGGTGGACGGGCAGCCAATCCGAAAGATTGGAAGAAACGCTTTGCGTTCCCTCTATGGTATGGTGCTTCAGGATACCTGGATGTTTAAAGGGTCGGTGCGTGATAATATTGCATACGGAAAGCCGGATGCAACAGACCAAGAAGTTATTGCAGCAGCAAAAGCTGCTTATGCACACAGTTTTATTATGCGGCTTCCACAGGGATATGATACAATTCTTGCAGAGGATGGTGGCAATATTTCTCAGGGACAAAAGCAGCTTTTGTGCATTGCACGGGCAATGCTGTCAAAACCCTCCATCCTGATTTTGGATGAGGCAACCTCCAGCATCGACACACGAACCGAAATTAAAATTCAAAAAGCTTTTCATGAGATGATGAAAGGTCACACCAGCTTTGTCGTGGCACACCGACTTTCTACCGTACGTGAGGCGGACTGCATCCTTGTTATGCGTGACGGACAGATTGTTGAGCAGGGAACCCATAAAGAACTGCTTGAAAAGCAAGGTTTTTATCATCAGTTGTATGAAAGCCAGTTTGTACAAACCGCAAGCGAGGAAAGGTAAAAAGTTTTTTGCTTTACTTTTTTTGAATCTGCGTTCTGTGCATCAAAACAGGTGAGCTGTTAATTGTTTTTACTTTAACAAACTAAAGTGTTGATATACATAAAAAATTATGATATAGTGACAATTAGACTAAAACGGATTTTAAAGAGGATCAAATTATTAAGAGGGAAAAAACAGCAAGAGAGGGGTAACAACGATTGAACCAGGAAAAGGAAGTAATTGTAATCGGGCATAAAAACCCCGATACCGATTCCATCTGTTCAGCTATCGCTTATGCGAATTTGAAGCAGAAGATGACAGGAAAACGGTATACGCCAAAACGTGCAGGAGAAGTGAGCAAAGAAACGGCGTTTGCACTTTCCTATTTTGGAGTGGAGGCGCCGGCCTTTTTGTCGAATGTTCGTACAAGAGTTTCCGATATGGAAATCAAAGAAGTTCCGGCGGTCAACGGCAAGATTTCGATAAAGCAGGCATACAGTCTGATGAAAGAAAACGATGCAAGTACACTGTGCATTACCAACGAAGACGGAGCACCGGAAGGCTTAATTACCATTTCCAATATTGCCGCCTCCGATATGGATGTATATGATAACCGTATTGTTTCTAAGGCAAAAACGCCATATGAAAACATTGTCAAGGTTCTGGAAGCAAGGGTTATCTGCGGAGATACCGACGGTTGTTTTGAGAAAGGTCGTGTTACCATTGCAGCCAACACACCGGAGATGATGGTGGACTATGTTGCCGAAAATGATATTGTTATTATCGGAAACCGCTTCGAGTCGCAATTTTTCTCGGTAGAGATTGGGGCGTCCTGCATTGTGCTTTGTACCAATGCCGAGCCGAATGAAACAATCGTGGAGCGGGCAAAGAAAAAAGGATGTATCATCCTTTCCAGCCCATACGATTCTTATACAGTGGCTCGTCTGATTAACCAGAGTATGCCGGTAGACTTCTTTATGACAGCACACCACATTCTTTCTTTCTCGCTGTATGATTACACCGACGATGTAAAAGAGGTTATGGCAAAAGAAAGACATCGCTACTTCCCGGTACTGGACGAGCATGGACGCTATATCGGTCAGATTTCAAAGCGTTCTTTCCTTGCCACCGAGAAAAAACAGGTCATTTTGGTAGATCACAATGAAAGAAATCAGGCGGTGGAGGGGGTTGAATCGGCTGATATTTTAGAAATTATCGACCATCACCGTTTGGGAGGATTGGAAAGTATCAATCCGGTTTTCTTCCGCAACCAGCCTTTGGGCTGCACGGCAACCATTATCTATCAGATGTACAGAGAAAATCAGATTGAGATTGAAAAGCATATTGCAGGGTTGTTGTGCTCCGCAATTTTATCTGATACCCTGATGTTCCGTTCTCCTACCTGTACTGAGGTTGACCGAGCAGCAGCACAGACCCTGGCAAAGATTGCAGAGATTGATATTCCGCAATATGCACAGGAAATGTTTGAAGCGGGCAGCGATCTTTCTTCCCGTTCCATTGAGGAGATTTTCTATCAGGATTACAAGACCTTTTCCACCGCAGGAGTTAGCTTTGGTGTGGGGCAAATTACCTCTGTCAGCGACAGCAGTCTGCGCAGCCTGGTCCCATCTTTGCAGGAATTTATGAAGGAAAAGCAGAGCAAAGACCCTTCCACCATGCTTTTCTTTATGCTGACCAACATCATTGAAGAAAGCACCATTGTGCTTTGCAGCGGACTTCATGCGGAGGAAATACTCAAACAGTCTAACCATATTGAGCAAATTCCGCAGGAAGGTTTACTTGTTCCGGGGATGGTGTCCAGGAAAAAACAGTTTCTGCCATCCATCATTGCAACTTTGCAGCAATAATTTGGTCGGGCAATGATGCTTGCAGGTAGGCAATCCATAGAATATGGGCAATTGACAAAATATTTAAGAGATGATATAATCACTCTTATGAGTTTATAGATAAAGGGAAGTGAAAAATATGCGCAATTTTTCCTGCTAACAATTTTAAGGTAGATGCTTTGACAAGGACAAAAATGTTTTGTCCTGTTTACTGCGTTTACCCGCCAGCGGGAAAAAAGCTTTGCGTATATTTTTTAGATAAGATAAAATCCGTTCTGCAACTGGGCAATCTTGGGTGCGTGCAGAGGATTTTTTGAGCGTTCTAAAAAGGCACAGTGGAATTTTCCGCTGTGCCTTTTTTATGATTTTAAAGGAGGAATGCTTTATGTCAATGATTTCTTTATCTAATATTATGTTTTGTTATGAAGGCAGTTATGAGCCTGTTTTTGAAAACCTTTCTGTTACCATAGATACCGACTGGCATTTAGGATTGACCGGCAGAAACGGTAGAGGCAAAACAACACTGCTTCGCTTGCTTTTGGGGTCACAGGGAAAAGAATACGGTTTAAAAGATTATCGCGGTGCGATTCAGTCACAGGTAGAGTTTTTCTATTTCCCAATGCCGATTGAACATCAGGAATGGCTTGCGATGGAGGTGATGCAGCAGCTGTGCCCACAGTGCCCTGAATGGAAAATACAGCGGGAAGCAGCTTTGTTAGGGGTGCAGGAGGATGCACTGTGGCGAGAGTATGGAAAGCTTTCGGGCGGAGAGAAAACAAAGTTACAGCTTGCGGCATTATTCCTGAGAGAAGGATGTTTTCCTTTGATTGACGAACCTACCAATCATTTGGACATAACGGCAAGACATACAGTAGCGGAATATTTGAAACGGCAAAAAGGATTTTTACTTGTATCACATGACCGAGAATTTTTGGACGAGTGCGTTGACCATATTGTTTCACTCAATCGAACTGATATTGAAGTAAGAAAAGGAAACTTCAGTGGCTGGTATCAGGATTATTTAACACGGGTGCAGTCGGAGCGGGAACAGAATATAAAATTGAAAAAGGAAATCGGCAGACTGGAGGAAGCAGCAAAACGCACAGCTGTTTGGTCCGACAGGGTGGAGGCAACTAAAATCGGACAGGGTCCTTGTGACAGAGGTGCGATTGGACACAAAGCCGCCAAAATGATGAAACGCTCCAAGTCAATTGAAGCAAGACAGCTGAACGCAGCAGAAGAAAAGAAGCAGCTTTTAAAAAATGTAGAGAATGTGGGAAAATTAAAGCTGCAAGCTATGGAGCATTTTTCTAAAAAGCTGTTGGAGGTACGGGAGCTGTCTGTTTGCTATGATGGTAAGCCCTTGTTTAAGCCGCTCACATTTTCAGTTTGCAGTGGGGAAAAGGTATGTCTGCAAGGGAAAAACGGATGCGGAAAAACAAGCCTTGTTCGACTGATTTTCGGAGAAGAGCTGGAGCATACGGGAACGTTCAGCCTTCCTTCCGGAATAAAGATTTCTTATATTTCACAAGATACTTCGGGGCTTACAGGGAATTTGCAGGAATATCTGAAACGCCAAGAGATTGAGCAAAGCCGCTGCCTTTCTATTTTGCGTAATTTGGGATTTGAACGCAGACAGTTTGAAATTCCGATGGAGCAGTATAGTGAAGGGCAAAAGAAGAAAGTTTTGATAGCAAAAAGTCTTGCCGAACAAGCACATTTGTATTTATGGGATGAACCATTAAACTATATTGATGTATTTTCTCGTATTCAGATTGAACAGCTGTTGCAGGAATACTCGGCAGCAATGCTGTTTGTGGAGCATGATAAAAAGTTTGGCGAAAATGTAGCAACCTCTTTTTTGAAAGTAGAACCGTTTATACAGTAATTTGCCATTTTTATAGGGAAAAAGGCTTTCATGGGAACCAATTCATTGAAAAGCTCATATAGTGAAAAGGAAAGGGAAACCTTTTGGGCTTTTATGAAAGGATGGTTTTACATGAATTATCAAAACCGAGAGATTGAAGAAACGCAGCAGGCAATGTCAGACTTTCCGAACAAGGAAGGAGGAAATGCTGCTGACATTCCGCAGACACTCATGGATTTTTCCGATGCAGGGGATGGGACACCGATTTATACGGGTGAAGATATACCGCAGATTTTGCCGAGTTTTCCGGATATGGAAGACGGAATTCCGTCCTATCCTCAGCCAATTGCTCCGACCATTTATCGACCGAGTTATCTGCCGCAGAATCGCTGTTGTAAGGTTCGGTTTTTCCATGCGGCAGCACAGGCGGGTCCGGTGAACGTCAGTGTAGGAGCACAGCGGGTAGCAAGCAACCTGTCATTTGGCAACTTTTCGCCATACTATTGCTTTGGAGAAGGTTTCCGAAGAATCAGCATTGTGAACGCACGCAATAACCGTGTTATGCTGCTGCAAAAAACAGTTCCTTTTCATGTTGGGGAAACCATTACTTATGCCATTGTCAACAATGCTTCCACAGGTGCTTTGGAATTGGTAGTTGTCAATGACACTGCTTGTCCGGGGCAGATGGGGGGATTTGCTTGTCTGAAAATGGCAAACTTTTTGCTTGGCGATACTTCGCTGGATTTGCTGATGGGGGACGGCAGAGTTTTATTTTCCGATGTAAGATATAAAGAAAGCACAATTTCCAGAAGGCTGCGCCCCGGAAGATACAGTTTTTATGTTGCAAACACCCCGAATACCATTCAGCCAAGGATTGATGATGTGGAGTTGGATGACGGAGTTTACCGCATCAGTGAGCGTTATTTGCCGGGATATGGCGAGGTAGACCCTGTAATTTCCTTCTCCTTGCGGGCAGCACGTGGGGTAACATATACGGCTTATATTATTGGGCAGGCAAATATTGACGAAGTGCAGGTGATTATCTCGGCTGGAGAATAGAACAAACAGAATCATTTCGGGCAGCACAGGAGAAAGGATTTTCTCTTGTGCTGTTTTGCTATAAATTACAGAAAAAATTATGGGAAATATACAGTTTGTTCTTTTAGAGAACAAGGACTTATTGACAGATTGATTTTTTTATGTCACTCTAAAAATGGATTAGTTTGGCAAGAATTGTGATTTCTAAAACTTGCGGAACACAGGTTTAATGGGAAAGGGGAATAAAACACAGTGAAACCACAAGAAACAAGGGACTCTAAAAAAGAACGATTATATCTTATTTTGTTGGCAGCTGCAATTATGATTTTTGTGGCACAGCTTAACATTAACTTAATTATTAACGGGTTTAAAATCTCTTTGGCAGTAATCTGCCTGCCTATATTTGCCTTGTTGCTGGACAAGTTTCCGGTGTTTCCGGTTACGTTGATTACAGCTCCGGGAATTTTGCTGGTTAGGTGTGCAGTGGAATGGCTTCATAACGGAACATGGTTATCTGCCTTTGCTGCCTATTCCCCCGAAATGCTGTTTTATCTGTGCTATGGGGGACTATTTGCACTGTATGTGCGGTATATTAAATTTGATAGCTTTAAAGTGGTTCGCCTGTTGCCATTGGTTGCCATTGATGTTATCTCAAACATGACAGAGATGTTGGTTCGTGTGGGAAGTGAAGCATTTGATACTCATGTGCTGCTCCGATTGATGACAGTAGCGGTAGGCAGAACGGCTTTGGCTGCAATATTTTTGGCAGCATTTGACGCTTACGGCTTGTTTATCCTGAAAAATGATGATCGTATCCGTTACCGAAAACTGCTGTTATTGACAGCACAGCTTAAAAGTGAGGTTATCTGGATGAACAAAAACACCTCCCGAATTGAGGAAACGATGGCAGTTTCTTATAATTTATTTAACCAGCTGAATCAAGTGGGGGACAAAGCGTCTGCACAAAAAGCTTTGACAGTGGCAAAGGATATTCACGAAATCAAAAAGGAATATTATTTGATTATGAATGGTATCACCGCTGCTCTTGATATTGACCAGCAAGAAAATGGAATGTGGCTGAAAAATATTTTTCAGATGATTCAGGAAAGTGTCTGTTATGTTTTTGGGGATTACGGCAAAAATTTAGAAATTGAGGTTTCGATGGAGCATAATTTTTATACCGACCGTCACTACTATTTAATGTCGGTGCTGAGAAACCTTATCAATAATGCAGCCGAAGCCGCAGGAGAAAAACACGCCCATGTTCTGCTTTCCGAAAAGGCAGTAGGTGAAGAGTACCATATCTGCGTACATGACGACTGCGGAGGAATTGATCCGGAATATTTGCCAACAATTTTTATGCCGGGATTTTCGACTAAGATAAACTATGAAACAGGTCAGGTCAGCCGAGGGCTGGGACTGAGCTTAGTAAAAGATATCGTAGAATCTGAGCTGGGAGGAAGGATTGAGGTTCATTCCGAAAACGGCTGTACCGATTTTGTCCTTTGTATCCCAAAGAAAAATGTGGAGGTAGAGGTAAAATGAAATTTTATCTGATAGATGACGATGCAAGTGTTTGCAATATTTTAAAAATTATTATTCAGCAAAAAAAGCTGGGAGAAATCTGCGGTATGGCATCCAATGGAGTGGATGCTTTGGAAGATTTAAACTATGTGACACCGGATATTGTAATTGTGGACTTGCTGATGCCGATTATGGACGGAATCAACTTTGTAAAAAAAGCAAAGGAGCAGCACCCGGACATCAGCTTTGTTATGCTGTCACAGGTCAGCAGCAAAGATATGATCAGCCAGGCATATGAATGTGGGGTAACTTTCTTTATTCAAAAACCGGTCAATGGTATGGAAGTGGTTCGGGTTTTGACCAATGTGATTGATTCAATTCAGATGAGAAATACCTTTAATCAGATGCAATCGTTGTTTTTAAAAGATACTCCGGCAGGAACACCGGAAGCGGCGGCGATACCGGAGATTCGTTTAAATCTGGAGCAGCCGGCGGAAGAAAAAGCACACATCAAACGTTTGCGTGCCATTTTACAGCGTTTGGGAATTATCGGAGAAAGCGGAAGTGCAGACATTATTACACTGGTGGATTACATGATAGAGCAAGGACCGGAATCGGGGAAATTTACCGTTTCTCAGCTTTGCAGTAAGTTTAGCCCGGCAAACCCAAAGTCAATGGAGCAGAGAATTCGCAGGGCAGTGAATGCGGGGCTGACAAATCTTGCCAATATGGGCATCGAAGATTATTCCAATGATACTTTCCATGATTTTGCGGGTTCCATTTACAGCTTTGAGCAGATACGAAAAGAAATGGATTATATTCGCGGAAAGTCGATTCATCATGGAAAGGTGTCACTGAAGAACTTTTTAAACTCGTTGATTTTTTATTGTACCAACTGATAATGCAGCTTGTACCAGTAAAAATAACATCAAAAAGGCTTGCGGCAAATTTTGCTGCAAGCCTTTTTGATTACAAGATTGTACCGAAAAGACAAAGGAAAGAATTGCGGACAGTATTTTTGAAGCGGAATATAGAGAGAAAAGCGGGAATTAAGAAAAAACAGGTCGGAAAATGGAATCTAAGTGTCAATAAAAGTGAAAATATTTTGTGCATAATGCTGCAATAGATATTTTAAAAAGACAAGAGAAGGCGGGATTTTATTGTATATAGCGTCAGATATTATGATTTATAACTAAACAAGTTTAACAAAATTGCGTTTTTTCGTTTTTTTGACAAAATAATTTTTGTAACTTTTTGTAGTATTATAAATCCTATCCCTATAATTAAGTCATCATCAATGAACGGATACACAACAACGTTCTATTCACAAAAAAGTAAGTTTCGTATGGAGGTTTTCGCTTATGTTGACAATTCTTTCCGGAGTAGGTTTTCTGCTTCTAACACTCGCTGTATTTTCTCTTTTTAGCTTGAAGTTTCCAAAAGGAAGCCAGGCAATGTCCGGTATGGCAAATGCTGCCGTTGCCTCTTTTCTGATTGAAGCAGTTCACAAGTACATTACCGGTGACCTGCTTGGTATTGCTTTCTTGGGCGAAGTTGGTGCAACCGCAGGAAGCTTAGGCGGTGTAGCAGCAGGCGTTATGGTTCCACTCTGCATGGGTGCAAATCCGGTATTTGCAGTAGTTGGCGGTCTTGCTTGCGGAGGATACGGTATTCTGCCGGGCTTTATTGCCGGTTACATCATTGGTTTAATCTCTCCTTACGTTGAAAAATATCTGCCTACCGGTCTGGATTTAATTTTAGGTTCTTTGACTATCGCTCCTTTAGCAAGACTGATTGCTTTTGGCGTTGACCCGGCAGTAAATGCTGTACTGGGCATGATTGGCGGTACAATCTCCGCAGCAGCTGACCAGTCCCCACTGGTAATGGGCTTCCTGCTGGGTGGTATCATGAAG
The DNA here is from genome assembly GCA_020024325.1 of Negativibacillus sp. Taxonomy (GTDB): domain Bacteria; phylum Bacillota; class Clostridia; order Oscillospirales; family Ruminococcaceae; genus Negativibacillus. Next base: position 36,486 of record JAHHTY010000004.1, on the reverse strand, counting down.
ATGATTTGTACCTCTCCATTAAGCTCTATGGCACTGACTGCAATGCTGGGACTGACCGGTCTGCCAATGGGTATTGCGGCAATTGCTTGTTTTGGTGGTTCTTTCACAAACGGTATGATTTTCCACAAAATGGGATATGGCGACAAGAGCAACATCATAGCAGTTATGCTGGAACCTTTGACACAGGCACACATTGTTACAGCACATCCAATTCCAATCTTTGTATCTAACTTCTTTGGCGGAGGTTTGGCAGGTCTTGCAGCAGCCGTTCTGGGTATTGTAAACAATGCTCCCGGTACTGCTTCCCCAATCCCAGGTCTGATTGCTCCATTTGGATTTAACCCGGCAGGTAAAGTAATCCTTGCTTTGGCTTTGGCAGCAGTTGGTGGTCTGGTAGCAGGTTATGTTGGCGGTACAGTATTCAGCCAGCTGGAAGAACGCAAGAAGGCTCCAAAAGAAGCTGTTGTTTACGGCGATCCTCTTGCTGATGAAGAAGAAGCATTCTAATCTGACAATTCCCTTATCTCTTATTTATAATATCCTCGTAACTTACACCGAGAGCCTGAAACCGAATTTGGTTTCAGGCTCTCGGTGTTTTTGATGTTATTTATGAGTCCAAGGTATTGCGAAGAGTCAATATAAGGGATTGTTCATCTGTTTTGTCACACAGAAGCTGATAGAGCATTGTGCCGCAAAACCCTTTTTCTTTTGCATATGCCGCTTTTTGAGCAGCCAGTTGTGGGGAATTAAAAAACACATCCTCAATTAGATTAGGAGTGTCGTTAGAAACCGATTTCAAATCAATGTCCCGATAAAAAATCCATTCTGCCGAAGCGTCAAGAGGTCGTCCATAAGCCGGGATGCCAAGAGAAAGCTGGGAAGGAGAAAATCCCAAAGAAAGAAAATAATCGGCAGCATCCTGTGCAGTCTGCATGGTGCTGTGATAACCCTGTTCATCAAAAAGGTCGTATGCCATCATATGGATACGGTCGATGGAAGAAATGGATTCATCGGACAAAAAGATATCTTTAGGGTACAAAGCTAAGGAAAGTTGAATGTCCGAAAGCTGCTGTTTGAGCGAGGTAATCAGCTCCGAAAAATCTGCCCATTCATTTGGGGCGGGAAATTCCCAGTCGATGTCGATGCCTTGCAGATGATATTGACGAGCAAAAGCTGCGATGTTTTCTGAGAGCTGTTCTCTTTTTTGGGGGGTGTCGATGCAGGCACCGGCAGTTGAGCTGCGAATGAGTTCTCCGGAAGGATTGACTGTACACCAAAGAGCGGTCTGTCCTTCCAGCTGCTCGACAGCCGACTTAAAGGCAGGAGATATTTCGAGTTCTCCATTTTCATTCCAATAAACACCGGTGTTTAAAACAAGATAATCTAAATGTTTTACAGAAGGAAGATATTCCTCCAAGGAGGGTGGGGCAGAGCTAACCGGAAGATAGGCACAGAGGGAAAAATTTTCAGCAGCTTCCTCTTCCTTTGGCAGAATGTCTGTATCAGTGTTCGGCTCATTGGGAACTGCAAGTTCGGTTGCAGATGGTGGAAGTTTGGAATCTTGCTGTGGAGCTGTGCAGCCGGTCATCAGCAAAGAAAGTCCTATTACAATCGGTAAAATCCGTTTTATCATACCGGTGCCTCCTGTTTTTTAGTGACAGGGTTGTCCTCCTCAAAAATCTGTGGACAGGTGCGGGCATAATGAAACAAATATTGCTGTGCAATACCGATATGGTTTTTTGCGCATTCCGGCAGACCATTGGGATAGAGAACCTGAAAAACACGCTTCATCCAAACGTCCATTGGGCAGCACTCTAAACGGTAAAATCCGTACAGTAAAGCGCAATCGGCAACTTTGGGTCCAACACCGTAAATCTTCATGAGTTCCTCTTTTGCCTGATTAAGCGGCATAGAGGTGATTTTATCTAAACAAACCTCTTGGCTGTTTACCTTGCAGGCAGCGTCAATTAGGTATTTGGCACGAAATCCACAGCGCAGCGGAGCAAGGTCATCAACCGAAAGATGTGCAAGCGTTGAAGGAGAAGGAAAAGAGTAACAGCCATTGGAAAGAGGTTCTCCGAAGGACTGGCAAAGTCGTTCCACAATTCCTTTGATGCGTTTGATATTGTTGTTTTGGCTGATGATAAAGCAGCACAGCGCTTCCCAGCCGTCTTGACAAAGGATACGGATACCCGGTGCATTGAAGATGGCTTTTTTTAAGGTTTCATCCTGTGAGAGAATAGCCTTAATTTGAGAATAATCAGTATCAAGGTCAAAGTAGTTTTTCCAAAATTGCTCAAAATCTGCACCGGTGGTGTTATGAAATAGAAGTGCCCCATCCTTCCGTTGAGAAACGGTGAGGAAGTGACGACCTGCCCAACCCTGCCAGGTTTCACAGAGTCCTTCGATACAATGAGAGATTGGCAGAGGGGAGAAGGTGAAGCACTGACCGCAATCCAAAGTTTGAGAAAGAGAAAGATCGGTGACACCTTCTACCAGCAAACCACAGTCCAGCGTTGTAAGTTGCAGCTGCAATGAAATACCTCCTTCCATCAGGAAAAGGGGGAATTATTTCCCCCTGCGGTTATCACGGCTTTTTCCATAGTTTTTTGAGGAACCTTTTTTGGAGGAAAAGTCCCCTTTCTTAGAGAACTTTTTGCCGTTGACCTGTCCTTTTTCTTTTGGCATATAAGCTTCAAATCGTTCTGAATAGGATTTCTTTTCATGCGGGGATTTTTTAAAGGAGCGGTAGTCACGGTCACGAGAGTCGTTTTTAAAGCTGCCTTTTCTGCGGTCAGAGAAATCGTTTTTAAAACTGCCTTTTCTGCGGTCAGAGGAGTCGTTTTTAAATCCACCTTTTTTCGGACCATCGGCATAGTTCTTACGGTTGGAAGGTTTGGATTTTAAAACAGTTGTGTTGACCTTTTTACCGTTGATGCGGCAGTCCTGCATTGCATTGAGGACTTCCTCCGCCTGTTCCTGAGGAATTTCCACTGTTGTATTTGTTTCAAAGATTTCGATTTTACCGATATCTCGTCCCGAAAGGGCAGTGCGTTCTGCAATGGCACCAACAATGAAGTTTGGAACCATGCGGGCATCGTGACCGGCATTGATTAACAGCTTAACATAATCTTTTGGAGAACGGCGTTTTTTCTCTCGGTTCAGTCCATCACCGTTTGGCAATTTTTTCAGACGGGAACCATAAAGAAGTTCGAGAGCAGCAGCGGCAATTTGCTCGGCAGAAAAAGAAAGAGCAGTATCCTCATCCTGTGGCTGCATGAGAGAAAGAACCATATCCATGTAAGGAAATTCGGTTTTTTCGTTCAGCAGACTGCGCAGCTCAGCAGCACCTTCTTCATGCTGCTTTTGTAAAATTTGATCCGGCATTGGTACAGGGCAAAGCTGAACATCTGCTTTAGAAATGCGGGAAATTTGCTCCATCTGACGCAGTTGGAAGCGACCGCAGCAAAGGGTAAATGCACAACCGCTTTTTCCGGCACGTCCGGTTCTTCCAATGCGGTGAACATAGTATTCGGCGTTTTGCGGAATGTCATAGTTAAAAACACAGTTGATGTCATCGACATCAATTCCGCGTGCTGCAACATCGGTGGCAACCAGAATAGCGGTGCGTCCTGCCTTAAAGGAATCCATAACGGTGGTACGCTGGGACTGTTTGAGGTCGCCGTGCAGTCCTTCTGCTTTGAATCCATGGTCAATCAGCCAGTTGCTCAGTTCTTCTACCATCTTTTTGGTGTTGCAGAAGATGATGGAACGGGAAGGGTTGTGGTAGTGCAGCAGCAAGGCAAGAGCATCGTTTTTGCGTCCGGTTGGAATATCATAGTAAAACTGTTCGATGCTGTTTAAAGCAACCTGAGATTTATTGATTTCTACAAGCTCAGGGTCCTTTTGGTAGTTGTTAATGAGCTTCATAATCTCCTGCGGCATGGTAGCAGAAAACAGAATGGTTTGACGTTCTTGCGGTGCTTGGGTCAAAATGGTTTCGATATCCTCACGAAAGCCCATGCTGAGCATTTCATCCGCTTCATCAAGTATAACCATTCTCAAATCGGAAATTTTTAAAGTGCGGCGGCGCAGATGGTCCATAACACGTCCCGGTGTGCCGACCACAATGTTTGCGTCCTTGAGCTGGACAATTTGGCGTTCAATGGGTGCTCCGCCATATACAGCGCAAATATGAACACCGTGGGTGTAGCGGGAGAGTTTTTTCAATTCCTCGCAAGCCTGAACAGCAAGTTCACGGGTCGGACAAAGCAACAGAACCTGCGCCATACGGCGGTCAAGCTGAGGGTTAATCATTTGAATTGCAGGAATACCGAATGCAGCAGTTTTTCCGGTTCCGGTCTGGGAACGACCGACAACGTCATGCCCTTCCAGAATCAGAGGAATGCTTTGTGCTTGAATGGGTGTAGGAGAATCAAACCCCATTTCTTTTACAGCACGCTGGATTTGTTCGGTGAGCGGAAGTTGGTCAAATAAAATTGAATTCATATAATTCCTTTCTTACTTATAAATACATATCAACATCTATTTTTATATAGTGTATCATTTACTCAAGACAGATGTCAACGAAATGTAAAAGGAATAAAAAGTCTTTGGATAAAGGAGGAGAAGTCACCAATATTGGGAAAAAATTTTTGTTTAAAACGGAATAAAATTGAAAAAACTATTAAAATCTATTGACAAATAATGCTATACTTGTAATAATTATATGTGTGGAAGAATCTACAAAAACACAGGTGGAGAGGGTTGGTGAATACTATGTTTAACAAGATGAGAAGACTGCCAGATGCGGAATTGGAAGTTATGAAAGCTATTTGGGATAGCACTCCGCCAATGTCGACTAACGATGTTATGAAGGTTGTCAGCAATGAAAAAAATTGGAATATTTCTACTTTGTTGACTCTTCTTTCCCGTTTAATTGACAGAGGCTTCCTTTCTTCTGAGAAGCGAGGCAGAGAAAGAATTTATTATCCTCAAGTGGAGCGTGAGGAATACATGGAGTATGAAACAAAAAACTTCATTAAGAAACTGCATAAGAATTCTTTTATGAGTTTGGTAAATACTCTGTATGATAACAATGACCTGACTGAACAGGACATTGATGAGCTTTCCCAGTGGCTGGAAGAAAAGAAAAACGGCTAATATTCAGTAGCTTTTTTATTTTTGACAGTTAGAAGAAGCAAAATCCCCTCTGTATTACCCCTACAAAACAAATTCGGTCGAGCAATCTCGACATGGGAACAGCAAAAAGCCGGAGCTTTCGCTCCGGCTTTTTGCTGTTTTAATATTTCTTTAAGTTTGGAATAATAATTCCAATCAGTGCCCAGATAATCTGGAACATAATCAGGTGAAGGATGCTCAGATAAGATAGATTGCCCATCAATGAGAACAGAGCAACCAAAGCATATCCTACAACCAGAGAAATCATCTGAATTAAAACAGCTTGGTCAATAGCGGTTTTTGCTGTCATACAATTCAGAATAGAAGTTACCATCATACGGGTGGAACCGATGAAGCCAATCTTTGCAGGAGAGCGTTCTTTGGTAGCGGTTAGCTCTCCATATACTGCATGGAATTTTGCAGGCATCAGTTTTACAAGTTCTAACGGGAAGTCATATACAGCATGAATCTTTTCTTCTGTAATATTTGGGTCAGAGGTGTTGATGATGAGATACATTCCCCGCGCAGCAAGCTGATTTAACTGTTCTTTTGTCTGTTGATTTGGACGGTAGCTGATAACAAACATTGCTGAGAGCTGACCGGAATTTGCAAGATAGATGATGTTTTTTCTATCCTTTACAAAACGCATCTCATAATCGTTGCTTGGAACCTCGATGCCGTGATTTATCATCAGTTCACGATTACCAATGAGAACTCGTTTTCCATCGACCCACGCAGAAAGTCCCATAGAATCTTCATAGGTGACATTCTCAACCGGGCGGAGCATTGCTTTATTGGAACCGATGATTTTGTTAAAGACATCGGTCAACATCCCGTTGGTGTTGCAAACAACGCTGGCAGCATCCAGAATAACCGAATCAATTTTGCTTTGGTCAAAAGGCTTGATTCCGTGTAAAACAATATCGGAAGGACGGAACAGATCTTTTGCATCCAGGATAACAGCTTCGGTGTGGGAGAAGGCTTCGACGGCAGAGTAGCCGGAAACCATAGCACCGGCAGGAATCAGTCGCTGGGACAGGCGATACAGCGGAAGGTTTGCAGCAATGGTGGAAGTTAACGGCGCGCTGACACACATAACGGCAGTAAAGGTCGATATTGCGACTGCGGCGTTTTTATTAAACAGATAGGAAATGACAGCCAAAATGATGCCGGCAAGCAGACAAACAGGGGTCAGCACACGACTCATATTTTCGGCATGATCTTCAGAATAGGAATTATCCAAGAAGTTAGATAAAAACGTGCTGGTTTCAGGATAAGCAATGGTATATTCCTCTAAAGAAAGACCTTTGGACATTTCTTTAAGCAGCGAACGGTCTTTTAAGAACACCGCAGCGTGCTTGAGTTTTTCGGATGCAACAAGTTTGAAGTTATTTTGGATTCTTAGAATAACCAGCATCTTTCCGACCAGATTGAACAACAGGACAAGTAAGGCAATTGGGAAAAACAGATAGAGGTTACTGCCAAAGTCTGCCTTGTCTGTGCTGAAATATTCGGGCTTTATAATATAACAGATTCCCTGGGCCAAGGTTCCCAGCAGGGCAAGCATAGGCAAAGAATCGGTGTTAGCACGAAACTTGAGCATGGCAAGCAGTCCGCCGCCCACAGTGTTGGAGCAAACAAGAGCACCTATTGTGGAAATAATACAGGAAACAATCATATATGCTCTCAAGTTTCTTTCCGGCTGGATAAAGGTTGGAAGCGGCAACAGTTCGCCTGCAATCTGAATATCTCTGGCAGCAAGGGCAAGATAGAGGGATAATCCAAACAGAACAACCATGACACCGATGCGGACAAGCAATCCGGTTTTGATATTCTTCATATCGTGCAAAATGGCTGCTTTGTCTTTTGGGGAGGAATAGTCCTCCAGCTCACTATCATCTTCTTCCTCGGGAAAACGTTCCGGAACCGGAATTTCTGCGGAACCAAGGCGAGAATTGGATTGCTCTAATTCTTCTCCGGAATTTAATTCCGGATGTTTGCGGAACAAACCTTGCTTTTTGCCCTTTTTGGCTGGCTGCTGTGGAGGCTTGGGAGCCGTTTGTGCATCATCTTCGATATCTTTTGGAAAATTAACATGGAAGGATGGATTTGGTGTATCTTCAACCGCTGTTTTTGTTTGTTTTTCGGAAGCAAACAAAGGAGTTGCCTCAAATTCCTCGGTTATCTGTGCTGCGGTAAAGAAATCTTCTGAAGATTGATCAAAAGAAGATACATTAAATTCAGGTGCAGATTCGGCAGCAGATTCAGGTGCAGGTTCGGGAGAAGATTTTTCCTTTTTTGATTTTCGTCCAAAACCGGAAACATATTTTTGATATTCGGTTTGCTTTTTCTGCATAGGATCGGGCTGATCTTTTGAAGGAGTAGTAGGCTCAATCTCACCAAAGGGGGTGCTTGCGTAGGTAGGAGGTAAATCGGCAGGCTGCTGTTCTAAAAAGAAGGAGTCTGTGATTTCATCTTCCTTCTTTTTAACATCCTCCGGTTTACGCTCCGTTTGTTTTTGAAGCTCTGCTATTCTAAGTGCTTCCTGCTTTTGGATTTCTGCTATCCGGCGTTCTTCTTCCTCTTTGCGTCGCAGCAGTTCCTGCCGTTCTTCCTCCATCGTTTTGTGTCGATGGCTGGTAAGGGAAGAAAAGAAAACATCTGTATTATCAAATTCAGAATAATCTCGGCTTGATTCGACACTGCGAGCCGACTGTTCTCCATTGCGAACGGAATCTAATGAGATAGCTTCTTTTTTTGCAGAGGAAGTAGGGGAACTTAGATTTTCTTTTAAACCAGATTGTTTTTGTGGTGTAGCGGAAAAGGGGGGATCGTCCATATTTTCCGACATCGCTGAATGTACAGCAGAACGCCTAGAGAGGCTGTTTTGCTGTGCTTTTTTGGACTTAATTTCGCTTAAAATATCGTCCACATTATATTTTTTGCTCATATTGATGTTCTCCTTAGTTTAAATTGTTCTCTGACAGGAGATTTATTTCTTTTTTACAAAGGCGGGCAGACCGCTGCGCTGACGAACTGCCTCATAAATTACAATAGCAGCAGCAACGGAAGCATTTAGGGAGTTTACCTGACCGTTCATTGGCAGAGAAACGACAAAATCACAATGTTCTTTTGTCAGGCGGCTGACACCGCTGCCTTCAGCACCGACTACCACACCGATTGGACCGCCCATATCGGTGGAACACCAAGGCTGTCCGTCCATATCTGCACAGAAAATCCATAAACCTTTTTGTTTAAGTTCTTCGATAGTGGAAACGATGTTTGGAACACGAACGACAGGCATATATTCAACGGCTCCAGCAGAAGTTTTAGCAACAGTAGCGGTCAAGCCAACGCCGCGGCGTTTTGGGATGATGACACCATGTGCACCTGCTGCCTCAGCAGTACGGATAATAGCTCCCAGATTATGGGGGTCTTCAATATTATCGCAGATAATGATGAATGGCGGTTCATCGCCGGCCTTTGCAAAGATGTCCTCCATATTGGAAAAGTCATGGCAGGCAGCCATGGCAACAACGCCTTGATGGACAACACCATCGCACAAAGTATCCAGTTTTTGCTGTGCAGCATCCTTAATCGGAATACCGTTTTCTTTAGCAAGGGCGATAATTTTGCCCATGCTTCCACGCTCTGCACCTTTTAAAATATAGATACAATCGATGGGGCGACCTTTTTTCAGTGCTTCAGTAACTGCGTTTCTTCCGGCAATTACAGAGCTTTCCATATTGTTTTTTTCAGATGTAAATTCTTTGGGCACTTGTGATTCCTCCGAGAATATGTCAAAAATATGTGATAAAGCTTTTTTGATTGCTGTCCAGCTGCTCTTTTCCCTCCATATCATTAACAAGGAGAGAAAAGGCAGGAACAGATCAGATACAAAATTATTATACCATATTTTAGAGGGATTTCCATTACATATATGGTAATTCATAAAAAAGTTTTTATATGCCCTTTAAAGAAACAATCGGAGAAAAATTTAATGAAGAAATAACAGCGTTATAACAGAACCTATGCCGGCGGAAAAAAGAAACTGAAGGGCAAAAAACCAGAAACGTCCTTTGGAAGAATATAAAAACTTTGGTTTGCTTCCATGCAGCAACGGGGTGCGGATGTTGCTGAGAAAGTTTTGCGCCTGACTTTCCAGCGATTTTCTTGGAGAATCGGCTCGACTATCCTTAACATAGAGGACAGCCCGCTCAAAGTAAGGGTTTTGGGTGTCGTTAATTTCGATGATTCGTTTGTTGGTTCCTCGTACCATGATTAACCTACCTTTCTTTTGTGGGAATTTCAATTAAAATGTTTAAAACTATGTTGATAATGTTGAAATGTCAGAAAAATCAAGCAATTATCCCGATTGTATAACAAAATTCGATAAGTTTAGAGATATAAAATAAAAATATGTTGAAAACATTGTTGAAACCGTGGAAAGAATTGATAAATAAAGGAATTGTAAAATACATATTTTATGTTAATAATTTTAAAACATAGATTACTAAAAGTAATATCAATAGAAAAACAGCTTAAAAATAGAATATTTCAGCCCGATATACCTTTATTATGGATGATAAAACAGGTTTTACACATTATATGTGAAAAATGTTGGAAACTTTTTGTTGAAAATCATTTTTTATAAGAAAGCAGAAGAATAAAATGAGGATAAATTGTAAATCTTTTTCGGGTGGATATTGACATTTAAAAACAAAAGAGTACAATATTTTTTGTAGATTTAATATAATTTCGAACGAGTATATATAGAATATTGCTTGCGAGTTTTGGGCTTTATAAAGAGTCGATTATTTTAGTTATCGCTGGGAGGTTATTTTTTATGAAGCGTGAAGGACAAATTAGTGTTAATTCTAAGAATATGTTTCCAATCATCAAGAAGTGGCTGTATTCAGACAAGGACATTTTTTTAAGAGAAATTGTTTCCAACGGCTGCGATGCTATAAAGAAACTGGAAAGCCTCAGAGGAATCTCGGAAGCCCCGGAGGAAGAAAATTTCCGTCCACAGGTGATTGTAAACATTGACAGTGAGAAAAAACAGCTCATCGTTTCGGATAACGGTATAGGTATGACCGAAGATGAGGTAGAAAGATATATCACACAGATTGCTTTTTCGGGTGCAGAGGAGTTTCTCGAAAAATATAAAGAAAAAAGTGAGGAAAGTGCAGGAATCATCGGTCACTTCGGCCTGGGATTTTACTCTGCATTCATGGTATCTAATACAGTAGAAATAGAAACACTTTCTTATAAAGAAGGGGCAAAACCGGTACACTGGGTTTCTCAAGGAGAAGAAACCTATGAAATCGGTGACGGCACCCGCAGCGAACACGGCACCACTATCATTATGAACATCTCTGACGAAGAAACAGAGTTTTTGCAGGAAAGCCGTATTCGAGAAATCCTGCACAAATATTGCCAGTTTATGCCTTATGAAGTTTATCTGAATCCTCATGACGAAGAAAGAACCGTTTATGATGACCAGGGGAAACCGGAGCTAAACGAAGACGGAACCGAGAAAAAGCGGATTGTAAAACCATTACCAATCAATGATACGCAGCCGCTTTGGCTGAAAGCACCAAAAGATTGTACCGACGAGGATTACAAGGCATTTTACCAGAAGGTATTTATGGATTTTAACGAGCCTTTGTTCTGGATTCATCTGAATGTAGATTACCCCTTTAACCTCAAAGGTATTCTGTACTTCCCAAAACAGGTCAACAAACTGGAAGTTGTTCCCGGTCAGGTAAAACTATTCAGCAATCAGGTATTTGTCGCAGATAATATTAAAGAGATTATCCCTGAATTTTTGCTGCTGCTGAAAGGTGTTATCGATTGCCCGGATATGCCGCTGAATGTTTCCAGAAGCTTTTTACAGAATGATGGAGAAGTACAAAAAATTGCCCAGCATATTACCAAAAAGGTTTCGGACAAACTGCACCAGATTTTCAAAAACGAACGTGAAACCTATGAAAAGTACTGGAATGATATCTCTGTCTTCATTAAATTTGGCTGTGTAAAAGATGAAAAATTCTATGACCGCATGAAGGATATTATTCTGTTAAAGACCATTGACGGGGAATATAAGACTTTGGAAGAGTATCCAAAGACTGAGGATAACAAGATTTACTATGTTACCGATGAAAATCTTCAGGCACAGTATATCTCGATGTTTAAAGAAAACGGTTTAACAGCAGCAGTTTTGACCCATGTGATAGATCCGCACTTTATCAGTTTGCTGGAATATAAAAATCCGGAGCAGATGAAGTTCCTTCGTATCGACTCTGATCTTGGGGATGCGCTCAAGGTTGCACAGTCCGAGGAAGCCAAAAAGGCAGAGGAAGAGCAGAACAAGGGCTTAATTGATTGCTTTAAGAAATATCTGAAACAGGACAAATTGCAATATCAGGTAGAAAGCTTAAAAGCACAGAACACACCGGCAGTTATCCTGTTGTCCGAGTATGCACGCAGAATTCAGGATATGAGCCGTATTTTGGGAGAAAGCTTTGCGGACCAAACTCAGATGACTTTGGTGCTGAACAGTGAAAATCCAATCATCAAGAGTATTCCAAATCTCAAAGAAGAAGATCAGCAGCTTGTTTGCGAACATATCTATGATCTTGCAATGATGGCTCATAAACCATTAAGTGCAGAGCAGATGTCGCAGTTTATTGCAAGAAACGTAAAACTCCTGAACCTTGTAACAGAGGGGAAATAGAGAAAATAAAAATAACCGCCGGCAGAACAAAATGTTTCCTTGTTGAGGAAAGAAGCTGAAGAGGAAAGGAGCAAACCGTATGACCGAAGCAATTGCCCGATTATCAAAATTGATACAACAAAGCCACCGCATTGCTTTTTTTGGCGGTGCAGGAGTTTCGACCGAATCGCAGATACCGGATTTCCGAAGCGATGAGGGGTTATACAGCGATAAGCAGGAAAAACACTACCCCTATCCACCGGAAACAATGCTTAGCCATACCTTTTTCAGAAGAAATCCAGAGATGTTTTATCAATATTATTTTGATAAAATGGTCTATCCTAATGCAAAGCCAAATCCTGCCCATGTGGCTTTGGCAAAATTAGAACAGCAAGGAAAGCTGGCTGCGGTGATTACCCAGAACATTGACGGTTTACACCAGCAAGCAGGCAGCAAAAGGGTGTACGAGCTGCATGGCAGCGTCCATCACAACACCTGCCTGCATTGCGGTAAAAAATATACACTGAATGAGATGCTGCAATGGAAGGGTAAAGGTATTCCCAAATGCAGCTGCGGCGGTATTATCAAGCCGGATGTGGTGCTGTATGAAGAAAGTCTGGACGGCAATGTGCTGCAAAAATCAATTCGCAGCATTGAGTCTGCGGATTTGATGATAGTGGGCGGAACCTCACTTGCAGTTTACCCGGCTGCCGGGTTGCTGCAATACTATGGCGGCAGAGAACTTGTGCTGATTAACAAGACAGCAACCCCTTATGACCGCAGAGCTTCTTTAATCATCCGTGACAGCATTGGCAAGGTATTGGAAGAAGCGATAAAATAACGCAAAAGCATTGCAGGAAATCAGGATTTTGACTTGACGACTTCCCTTTGAAAAGGTAAAATAAAGAGGAAGTTTAACCAACAGAAAGGACATTGGGAAATTATGAAAGCCAGAATTCCAAAACACAGAGAATTTGTTATCAACCTGGAGAACACCGCAGAAGAAAGACGCGATGAATGCTGGGAAAAATTAGAAGCTATTTTGGAAGCTTACAAAAAACAGGGTAAATCTGTTTATACTCCAAGCTTCATCGAGGACAACGAGGAGCAAGTAAAGGTTTTGCAGGCAGAGTATGGCTTTGAATATACCATCGAACTGAAGTAGTTTAAGCAGCAGAAAAGAAACTTCTTTTCTGCTGCTTTTTTATGTGCACAGATGGATTTCTTCAAAGTTTGACATCCACAGGGTATAATTTTAAAAATAGACACAAATTATTTAAAGAAAGCACAGTGTAAGGTTTGACAAAACGGTGTTTATCGAGGTACAATAACATAGATATGCTATCTGTTTTTTCTTATAAAAAATAGAGGTCTGTTAGACCGCTGAAAAAGCGATAATATAATTTTCCCAAAGTACTGCTTTTGAGCAATGGCTTTTAATAAATGAGGTGTAAAAATAACATGGGATTGATGGATAAAATTTTCGGAACATATTCCGAAAGAGAACTCAAAAGAATCTATCCGATTCGAGATAAAGTGTTGGCGTTGGACGAACAATTCAGCAAAATGACCGATCAGGAACTCAAGGCAATGACTCCAAAACTCAAAGAGCGTCTGAATAACGGCGAAACTTTGGACGACATTTTGCCGGAAGCATTTGCAACCTGTCGTGAGGCTGCATGGCGTGTGCTGGGACTCAAACATTTCCCTGTACAGGTTATCGGTGGTATTGTGCTGCATCAGGGACGTATTGCAGAGATGAAGACCGGTGAAGGTAAAACTCTGGTTGCTACTTTGCCGGTATACCTGAATGCATTGACAGGCAAAGGTGTTCATGTTGTTACCGTCAACGACTACCTTGCAAAACGTGACTCGGAAGAGATGGGTAAGGTTTACCGTTGGTTAGGTCTTACCGTTGGTTTGGTTATCCATGATATTGAGCCATCTGACCGTCAAAAAGCTTATCAAGCAGACATTACCTATGGAACCAACAACGAGTTTGGTTTTGACTATCTGCGTGACAATATGCAGATTTATAAAGAAAACCGTGTGCAGCGCGGTCATTACTATGCGGTGGTCGATGAGGTTGACTCCATCTTGATTGATGAGGCAAGAACCCCTCTGATTATTTCCGGCAGAGGCGATAAATCCACCGATATGTATAAGATTGCTGACCGTTTTGCAAGAACCCTTAAAATGTATAAGGTCAAAGAACTGGACGATAAAGAAGAGCACGATGATGTTATTGATGCCGACTACATTGTGGATGAAAAGGCAAAGACCGCAACACTGACAAAATCCGGTGTTAAAAAAGCAGAGGAATATTTTGGTCTGGAAAACCTGATGGACATGGAAAACTCCACCATTCAGCACCATATCAATCAGGCAATCAAAGCTCATGGAACCATGCAGCGTGATATTAACTACGTTGTAAAAGATGATGAGGTTATGATTGTCGATGAATTTACCGGTCGTATCATGAACGGCCGCCGTTACAGCGAGGGTCTGCACCAGGCTATCGAGGCAAAAGAAGGCGTAGAGGTAAAACGTGAATCCAAAACGCTTGCAACCATCACATACCAGAATCTGTTCCGCATGTATGAAAAGCTTTCCGGTATGACCGGTACTGCAATGACTGAAGAGCAGGAGTTCCGTGAAATCTACGGTATGGACGTTATCGAAATTCCAACCAACAAACCGGTTATCCGTAAGGATTTGTCCGACGTTGTTTATAAAACCGAAAACGGCAAATTTAACGCCGTAGTTGAGCAGGTAAAAGAGTGCCACGAAAAAGGTCAGCCTGTTCTGGTTGGTACTGTTTCGATTGAAAACTCCGAACGTCTGAGCGCACTGCTTAAACGTCACGGAATCAAACACCAGGTATTGAATGCAAAATACCATGAAAAAGAGGCTGAAATTGTTGCACAGGCAGGTCAGTATGGTGCAGTTACTATTGCAACCAACATGGCAGGTCGTGGTACCGATATTATGCTGGGCGGTAACGCAGAATATCTGGCAAAGAACCAGATGAGAAAAGAAGGCTACTATGAGGAGCTTATCGTAGAAGCAACCGGTTTCGGTGATACCGATAATGAGGAAATTATCGAAGCACGCAAACGCTTTACCGAGCTTTCTAAAGAGTTTAAAGAGAAGCTGCGTCCGGAAGCAGAAAAGGTAAAAGAAGCAGGCGGTTTGTTTATCGTTGGTACAGAGCGTCATGAATCCAGACGTATCGACAACCAGCTGCGCGGACGTTCCGGACGTCAGGGTGACCCGGGCTGCTCCAGATTCTTCCTCTCTTTGGAAGATGACCTGATGAGATTGTTTGGCGGTGACCGCATCAATGCGATGATGGATTCCTTAAAGATCGACGAAAACATGCCGATTGAAAACAAGATCCTCACCAACACCATCGAAAATGCACAGAGCAAAATCGAGGGCAGAAACTTTGGTATTCGTAAGAATGTATTGCAGTTTGACGATGTTATGAACAAACAGCGTGAAATCATCTATGGTCAGCGCAATAAAGTTCTGGATGGCGAAAACCTGAAAGATTCTATCATTTCCATGATGGACGAAACAGTAGATTCTGCTATTGCTATGTATATGCCGGAAGGTGTAGAGCCGGAACATTGGAATATGGAAGGCTTCCGCAACTACTTTATTGGTATTATTGCAGATTCTCTGCTGGAAGTAAAAGATGAAGAACTGAAAAATCTGGATAAAAAAGTTCTGGCAGACCAGATCAAAGAAAAAGTTCATGAGCTGTATGAAAAACGTGAGGCAGAGCTGGGTGAAAATATCACCCGTGAGCTGGAGCGTGTTGTTCTGCTCAAACAAGTAGATACAAAGTGGATGGATCACATCGATGCAATGGATGAGCTCAAAAAAGGTATCTCTCTGCGTTCCTATGGACAGAAAGACCCTGTTGTTGAGTACCGTATCGAAGGTTTCGATATGTTCGACGAGATGGTTGCAGGCATCCGTGAGGAAACCGTTAAGATTTTGCTGTTGGCTCCATTCCGTAAACCGGGAGCAAATCAGGTACAGGAAGCTCCTAAACGTGAACAGGTTGCAAAACCAACTTCCACCAGTTCCGACGGAACAGTAGCTCCTGCTACCATTAAACGTCAGGGCAAAAAAGTGGGAAGAAATGATCCGTGTCCATGTGGCAGCGGCAAAAAATATAAAAACTGCTGCGGAAAACAATAATCCGTCCTTGAGCAGTAGATAAAAATTATCGGAAGTAAAAAGGTCTATAAAATTGGTCTTGTTTTGCTTCCGATTTTTTTATTTATTGACAGATATAAAATAAAAAAGTGAGGTGTTATTCGGAAAAATGAGTATTACTGATGACCGTGTTAAATTTTTAAGACTGCTGTCAGAAAAGTACCGAACCAGACAGCAGGTATGTACGGAAATCATTAACCTTCAGGCAATTTTGAACCTGCCAAAGGGAACAGAGCATTTTATGAGTGACCTGCATGGGGAATATGGGGCATTTTATCATATCCTCAACAACTCCGCAGGAGTTATTCGTGAAAAGGTCGATATGATTTTTGATGACATCTTAACCCCAAAAGAGCGTTCCAGTCTATGTACATTGATTTATTATCCGGAGGAAAAACTGGAAAAAATTAAGGACGAGGGAAGATGTACAGAGGAATGGTATCGTTTTACCCTGCAAAAACTGATTGACCTTGCAAAGATGCTTTCTTCCAAGTACACTCGTTCCAAGGTTAGAAAGGCAATGCCTTTTGAGTACAGCTATATTTTGGATGAGCTGCTTCATGCACAGCAAGACGAGGACAATAATCAGCTGCTTTACCATCAAAAGATTATTGATACTTTGCTGCGTTTGGGTGAAGGTGATGATTTTATTATTGCACTTGCCAGCCTGATTAAGCGTCTTGCGGTGGACCACCTGCATATTGTGGGGGATATTTTTGACCGAGGCGAGCGTCCCGATGCCATTTTGAATATGCTGATGGAACATCATTCGTTAGATATTGAATGGGGCAATCACGACATTTTGTGGATGGGAGCTGCCTGCGGAAGTCAGGCTTGTATTGCCGCAGTTGTAAAAAATTGCCTGTCCTATAACAATATCTCTGTTTTGGAACAGGGATATGGAATCAGCCTGCGTCCGCTGGTTTTGTTTGCTGAAAAAATGTACGATGAGCCGGACCCGACAAAGGCAGCAAAAAAAGCAATTTCAATTATTCTCTTTAAGCTGGAAGGTCAAATCATTCGCCGCAATCCGGATTATTGTATGCAGGAGAGATTGTTGTTGGAACAGGTTGATTTTGATAATGCAACGATCGAGATTAACGGAAAAGTTCACCCTCTTAAAGAAAAGAAATTTCCAACCATCAACCCAATGGACCCATATGCACTGGACCCGGCAGAACGGGAAATTATGGACGAATTGCAGCAGCTGTTTTGTGAAAGCGAACAGCTCAATCGGCACGTTACCTTTTTGTATAACCACGGCAGCATGTATAAATGTTTTAATGGGAATCTGTTGTTCCATGGTTGTGTGCCGCTGGATGAGGACGGAAACCTGAAAGCTTTGTGCTTTGACGGTCGCATCTATCAGGGCAAAAGCTATATGGACTATGCAGACAGCATGGCAAGAAAAGCATATTTTTCCAGCCACCGCACCCAGGAATGTTTGGATTTTATGTGGTATTTGTGGTGCGGAAGCAATTCCCCTTTGTCCGGCAGAGTGGTTAAAACATTTGAGCGTGCCTTTATCGAAGATGAGTCCACATGGCAGGAGCCAAAGAATCCATATTATCGCTATCAGGATTCTGAGCCGGTATGTCGTATGCTGCTGCGAGAATTCGGTCTTTATTCTGAGGAGTCCCACATCATTAACGGACATACACCAATTCATGTTAAACAGGGAGAAAGCCCATTGAAAGCAAATGGACGTTTAATTGTTATCGACGGCGGATTCTGCAAGGCTTATCAAAAGACCACGGGAATTGCAGGATACACCTTGATTTTCAACTCCCACGGAATGAGGTTAAAATCCCATCAGCCATTTCAGGGCATGGAGGCAGCCCTGTCTGAAAATTTGGATATTGATTCCGAATCTCAGCAAATAGTCACGCTGAAAAAGCGTGCAATGGTGGGAGATACCGATACCGGAGAAAAGCTCAAGGAGCAGATTGCGGACTTGGAAGATTTGCTCACCGCCTATCGGGAAGGGCTGATTCCTACAAAAGATTAACGGCAAGATTTTTTAGCGTCATAATAAAAGGAGCATATCTCACTGGTATGCTCCTTTTGTTATTAGGATTTTTATAACTCGCACTTTAAACAAAGACACCATTATATTTTGCCCTTTATATGTTTTGCAAAATATCATTTTATCGCAATCCGGATTAGAGATTGCTGGATTTAATTCCTCTTTAAGTATATAAATTTTGTCGCCGTTTTGCATAGCTGTTTTAATCAGTACTTATCTAAAACCAATGTTTTCCATTTTTACCATATTTGCTTTCTAAGGGGCTAAATCTATGATGATTTCCCATATTATTTTTCTCTGCAAAATGCTCCATTTTCTGTATACGGATTTATAGGTATAAAAACACCCGAACGAATTTCGTTCGGGTGTAAATTTTACATTATAATCTGGATTTAAAATCCTCATAGCTAAATTGACGTACCAGCCAGCCCTGTCCGGAAAGATCTCTCCATAGGATAGAGGGTAAAGGCATACCATTAAAGGTATTGGTTTTTACCATGGTATAAAGTGCCATATCCTCAAAAACGAGCTTGTCGCCCTCTGCAAGAGGATTATCAAACGAATAATCACCGATTACATCTCCGGCAAGGCAGGTAGGGCCGCCCAGACGGTAGGTGTAGGCTTTTTCATTTGGCTCACCACTGTTTTTTAGAGGTGGACGATAAGGCATTTCCAACACGTCCGGCATATGACACGCAGCAGAGGTGTCCAGAAGAGCAATGTCCATCGAGTTGTGCAGCGTTTCCAGAACGCTGGTTACCATAAATCCGGCGTGGTAAACCACTGCTTCACCCGGTTCCAGATAAACCTGTACACCATAGGTATCACGGAAGTGGTTGATTACCGAAATCAGACGCTCGATGTCATAGTCTGGGCGGGTGATGTGGTGTCCGCCGCCAAAGTTAATCCATTTTAAGCCATGCAGATATTTTCCGAATTTTTCTTCAAAGGCTTTTGCGGTTGTTTCCAAATCGTCCGAGTTCTGCTCGCATAAGGTGTGGAAGTGCAGTCCATCTAAAAGAGAAAGAAGTGATTCGTCAAAATTTGCAAGGGTGGTTCCCAGGCGGGAACCCGGGGAGCATGGGTCATAGATTGCATGACCGTCTTGGGTGGAGCACTCTGGATTGACACGCAGCCCTACCGATTTTCCTGCATCTTTTGCTCGCTGTCCATATTTTTTGAGCTGGGCAGGGGAGTTAAAGACAAAGTCATCGGCATAGGAAAGCAGGTCGCAAAATTCTTCTTCACGAAAAGCAGGGGAAAAAACATGGGTTTCTCCGCCAAATTCTTCGTGGCCCAGTCTTGCCTCAAACAAGCCGCTGGCTGTGGTTCCGGCAAGGTATTCCCGAATGACAGGATAAACCGAATACATCGAGAATGCCTTTTGTGCCAGAAGAATCTTGCATCCGCTGCGGTCACACACCGATTTTAAAATGGAGAGATTGTGACGCAGTCTGTTTTCATCCACCAAAAAATAGGGGGTTGGAAAGGATTCAAGACAAATTTTTTCCATTAGTCTACCAGTACCGGGTCACGGTCTTCTCTCCAAGGAAGTCCCCATTTGTTCAGAGCATCCATGAACGGATCCGGATCAAACTCTTCCATGTTGTGTACGCCTGGTTTGTTCCATTTTCCAGTCATTACCATCATAGCACCGATCATAGCCGGAACACCGGTGGTGTATGCGACAGCCTGAGAGCCAACTTCTTTGTAGCACTCCTGATGGTCGCAGATGTTGTAGAGGTAGTAGGTCTTATCTTTGCCGTCTTTTTTGCCGCGGAAGATACAACCGATGTTGGTTTTACCTTTGGTTCTTGGGCCCAAAGAGGATGGGTCAGGAAGAACGGCTTTAAGGAACTGCAGAGGAATGATCTCTTTGCCTTCATACATGATTGGTTCGATAGAGGTCATGCCAACGTTTTCCAGACATTTCAGGTGGGTCAGGTAGCTCTGACCGAAGGTCATGAAGAAACGGATACGTTTGATGCCGGGAATGTTTAAAGCAAGGCTTTCGATTTCTTCATGGTGCAGCAGGTACATATCTTTCTGTCCAACACCTTCAAAGTTGTATTCACGTTTGATTTCCATTGGTTCGGTTTCTACCCAATGACCATCTTCCCAGTAGGAACCTTTTGCGGAAACTTCACGGATGTTGATTTCAGGGTTAAAGTTGGTAGCAAAAGGATAACCGTGGTCGCCGCCGTTGCAGTCCAGAATATCGATGTAGTTGATTTCATCAAATTCATGTTTGAGTGCGTAAGCGGAGAATACGCTGGTAACACCCGGGTCAAAACCGCTGCCCAACAGAGCAGTGATGCCGGCTTTTTCAAAACGCTCACGGTAAGCCCACTGCCAGCTGTATTCAAACTTAGCGGTATCTTCCGGCTCATAGTTTGCAGTATCAACATAGTGTGTCTTGGTAGCAAGACAAGCGTCCATGATGGTCAGATCCTGATATGGCAGAGCGAGGTTGAGGACAACATCCGGTTTTACCTCGTTGATGAGAGCAATCAGCTCGTCAACATTATCTGCATCTACCTGAGCAGTAGTAATTTTTGTTTTAGTGGTGCCTTCGAGTTTCTCTTTCAAAGCATCGCATTTTGACTTGGTGCGGCTGGCAATGCAGAGTTCCTCAAAAACTTCGCTGTTTTGACAGCATTTGTGAATTGCAACGGAGGCTACGCCGCCGCATCCGATGATTAAAACTTTTCCCATAATCAGTTTACCTCCTGACAAGATATTTATTTCTGAAATGCAAGCAGCATTTCTCTCACAATTTTACAAGCAACGATGGTGGATACGCCGCTCTGGTCGTAATGTGGGCTAAGCTCGTTGACATCGCAGCCCACAATGCGAAGGTTAGAGCAAACCGCAGTGGCAGCACGGCGAAGCTCATCAAAGGTAACGCCGCCCGGTTCCGGTGTACCGGTTCCGGGGAAAACAGAAGGATCGAGAACGTCAAGGTCAAGGGTAAAGTAAACAGGTTTTCCCTTGAGCTGTTCAATGACCTGCGGAAGGGTGGAAAAATCAAAGCGGTTTGTTTTAACGTGTCCGCGACCCCATTCAAATTCTTCACGGTCGCCGGAACGGATACCAAACTGGAAGATTTTACCGTCACCCACAATATCCCAACAGCGATGCAGAACACAAGCGTGGGAAAGTGGGGCGCCCAGATAGTCGTTACGCAGGTCAGCGTGTGCATCAAAGTGGATGATGTGTACATCAGGGAATTTTTCGGCAACGGCACGGAATGCACCAAGTGTTACCAGATGTTCACCGCCCAGCATAAAAGGGCGTTTGTGGGAAGCAAGGATTTGACGGGTCTGCTCGGTGATTGAATCTAAAGCTGCATTGGTGTCGCCAAAGCACAGCTCCAAATCTCCGACATCAACAACATCGCCGTCCAACAGGTCGCGATCCTGATATGGGCTGTAACTTTCAATGCCATAGGATTCACGACGGATAGCACCGCTGCCAAAGCGGGTTCCCGGACGGTAAGAGGTGGTGGAATCGAAAGGTGCGCCAAACAGTACGGTAGAAGCAAAGTGCCATCCGGTATCGCACCCCATGAAAACTTCAATATTTTTATTCAACATTTTTCAAAAGCTCCTCAACATAGGCGGGCAGGTAGAACGCACCCTTGTGTAATGTGGTTGTATAGTATTTGCAGGGAAGTCCACGCAGGTTCCATTTTGCTTCCTGCAAATCCTTGAGCGGATGATATTTTTTTGAAGCAAATCCGAACAGCCAATGACCGGACGGATAGGTCGGGATATGTGCCTGATAGACACGGCTGATAGGGAAGGACTCCACAATGCGTTTGTGTGCTCGCTGGCAAGCGGTAGCATCTTCATCATAAAATGGGCTTTCATGCTGGTTTACCATGATGCCGTCTTCTTTGAGTGCTTTATAGCAGTTGCCGTAAAACTCACGGGTAAAAAGTCCCTCTCCCGGACCAAATGGGTCGGTGGAATCCACAATGATGAGGTCATACTCATCTTCGCAGGTACGCACAAATTTCAGTCCGTCCTCATAGTGGATAAAAACTCTTGGGTCATCAAAGCGGCAGGCGGTCTGCGGCAGATACTTTTTGCAGACTTCCACTACCAGCTGGTCGATTTCTACAAGGTCAATGTGTTCAATTTCAGGATAGCGTGTCAGCTCACGAACAACACCGCCGTCACCGGCGCCGATGACCAAAACTTTTTTCACACAAGGGTGAACTGCCATCGGAACATGGGTAATCATTTCGTGATAAATGAACTCGTCCTTTTCGGTGAGCATCATGTAACCGTCCAATGTCAGAAAACGTCCGAACTCGGGAGAATCAAAGACATCAATCCGCTGAAATTCGCTTTTTCCACTGTATAGCTGTCGGTCCACACGAATCGAGAGCTTTACGTTGGGGGTCTGTTCTTCGGAAAACCAATATTCCATCTTGTCTTAAACTCCTTTCAGTACATTCAGTCTTTCAATCTGGGCATCTTCAGGACCGGTCATCGAACAGCCCTTGAGTTTTGCATATTCAATATAGTCCAAAATATCACCGGTAATTCGCTCGCCCGGGGCAAGAATCGGAATACCCGGTGGGTAACACATAACAAATTCGCTGCAAATCCTGCCCTCGGTTTCTCGCAGAGGCAGAGATTCTTTTTCTGCATAGAAGGCATCCTGTGGAGAAACTGCAACCTCGGGGTCGATGTATTCCTGTTTCATCAAATCAGCCTTGTCCTTTTTACCGAATCGGCGGCGTACCTCGGACAGAGCACCGACCAGACGCTCTACATCGCGGCGGCGGTCACCGATGGAAAGGTAAGCAAGAAGGTTGCCCAAATCTCCGAATTCAATTTGAATATCATACTCGTCACGAAGCAGGTCATAAACCTCAATGCCGGCAAGACCGATATCCAGGGTGTTTACAGCAAGCTTTGTAACATCAAAATCGTAAATGCTGTCGCCGTTTATCAATTCTTTAGAGTAAGCATAGTATCCGCCGATGGCATTGATTTCTTTTCTTGCATATTCGGCAAGCTCCACCACACCGGCAAAGGCTTCCTTACCGCGCAAAGCAAGATTGCGTCGGGAAATATCCAAGCTGGAAAGCAAAAGATAGGAAGCACTGGTGGTCTGGGTGAGGTTGATAATCTGACGAACATACCCTTCGTGCATTGCAGGGCCGGTGAGCAAAATAGAGCTTTGTGTTAGGCTGCCGCCCGATTTGTGCATCGAAACAGCTGCCATATCAGCACCGGCTGCCATAGCGGAAACGGGAAGGTTTTCTCCAAAGTAAAGGTGAGTTCCGTGTGCTTCGTCTGCAAGACAGAGCATACCATGTTCGTGGGCAAGTTTTACAATTTCCCTTAAATCAGAGCAGATTCCATAATAGGTAGGATTGTTTACAAGAATAGCCTTGGCATCAGGGTTTGCGAGGATTGCTTTTTTTACCTCGGAAACCTTCATGCCAAGAGGAATTCCTAAACGAGAGTCACATTCAGGGTTCACATAAACCGGAACAGCACCGCATAAAACCATGGCTCCCATTACACTGCGATGAACATTTCGGGGAAGAATAATCTTTTCCCCTCTTTTTGCAACAGAAAGTACCATTGCCTGTACTGCGGAGGTGGTTCCGCCTACCATCAAAAAAGCATGAGCAGCCCCGAAAGCCTGTGCAGTCAGTTCTTCTGCTTCTCTGATGACCGAAACCGGATGACATAAGTTGTCCAGCGGTTTCATCGAGTTTACATCCATTCCAACGCATTTTTCGCCCAGCAAAGCGACCAGCTCAGGATTGCCTCGCCCGCGCTTGTGACCGGGAACGTCGAAGGGAACGACCCTCATTTGTCTGAATTTATCAAGAGCCTCATAGATAGGTGCACGGCTCTGGTCAAGATGATTCATTCTGTGACCCCCCTTAATCATCGAGTAAAAAATGAAGCTGTAAAAGCAAAACAGCTTTTACAGGATTGCTTTTGATATTATTTAGTAGATATTGCGTTCGCTGAAAATCTCAATCATCTCACGGCGGAGGTTGTTGGTAATTTCCAAACGGGTTTTGGGTGGAAGCTCATAGGCATCGGTCTTAAAAAGATAGTTTTGAAGGTCGATTTCTTTGAGCATCATCTTGGTGTGGAAAAGGTTTGCCTCATATACATTGATGTCCACAGCATCATAACGCTTTAAAGTTTCGGGATTGATATAATCCTGTATCGAGGTGACCTTGTGGTCCATAAACAGCTTTTGACCATTAACATCTCGGGTAAATCCACGCACACGATAGTCCATTGTGATGATGTCTGAATCAAAGGAGCTGATCAGATAATCCAAGGTAGAAAGAGGCGTAATGGCACCACAGGTGGCAACATCAATGTCTACGCGAAAGGTAGCAAGACAGGTTTCCGGATGATATTCCGGATAGGTGTGGACAGTGACATGGCTTTTGTCCAGATGTGCAAGCTGCGTTTCTCCGACAGGAATCATCGAACCTTCCGCAATCAACAGGGTGACTGAAGCACCCTGTGGGTCATAATCCTGACGGGCGATATTTAACACCTGAGCACCGATCATATCAGTCAGATTTGTGAGAATGTTGGTCAGACGTTCAGAGTTATACTGTTCGTCGATGTAAGAAATATAATCACGCTGTTCCCGAGGGGTCTTGGCGTAACATACATCATAGATATTGAAGCTCAGTGCTTTTGTTAGATTGTTAAAGCCATACAACTTTAATTTATCGCCCATATCCGCAGCTCCTTCACAAAAATTAGTATTCCTCTCACTAAGGAGGAGATTCTTTTTCCCGCAAATAAAAAAACGCAGGCAATATGCTGTGCTGCACATTACTTGCGTTAGTAAACCCCATAAATATTTTGCCGTGAAAAAACTTCACAGCACAGTCCTTCTACACCGATGGCAAGAGAGGACGGTGGGATCACGAAGTTCAGAGTCTATATAGCAAATACTCACTTTTACTACTCCTATTGACCGTTTCACAAGTTGATGTACGCATCCACGCACTGGTTATAAAGTAACCAACTCATAAAATTCGAGCTTTTAACTCAATCAATTCGGCAGTTGACCCGGCTGTCCGCATACCTTGACCCTCGTTAGGGTGGTCAGAAAATATCTGCATGGAACCTCTGTTAACCGTTGTATCCCATACAAATTAACTATATAATATTTTAGAGATTTTGTCAATAAATTTTCAAGGGTTTGTCAAAATAGAGCATTAAAATCTGCAAAAAGACGAAAAAAGAAGATAAACTTTCTTCTTGCTTAAATAGTATCACAAATATCAGGTTAATATGACAGAGCTAATAACTTTCCGGCGTCACGAATACGAAAAAAAGATGTAACTGCTACAGCTGATATACCATCATTTCTTCTGTCCAGCCCGACAGGGTATCTGCAAGAGCGGCAGCATATTGTTTTGCTTTAGGCAGGCTGTGGTCGAGGTAGTTTCCGCACTCGATGCGGCTGCTTCCGGGAATTTCGTCCTCAAAGCTCTTGATAAATTCACAGGTTTCCTGAACCAGCTGAATAGCACGCTGTTTGGAAACGCTGTCACGGGTAATAAAATAAAATCCGGTGCGGCAGCCCATTGGACCGACATAGATGATATTTTCGGAATCTGTGGTGTTTCGTACATAGGTGGCGAACAGATGTTCAAAGGTATGGATGCCGTCATTTTCAAGGTAAACACCGGCATTTGGAACAACCATACGAATATCATATGTTACAGTGTCGCCATCTACACGGGAAACATACATCCCGGGGGTTAATTTATCGTGATTTACACAGAAACTTTCAATTCGTTTCATCTTCTTATCTTCCTTTCCAGCAGTGAGCGAATTGTTTTATGCGTTGTCCTTGCAGTGTGAGAGCATCTCAAGAACGATGTCTGCGGAATGTTTTGCAGCAACTTCTTCAAAATTAGTAGCAGAGTCAGCCGCATTCTCATCTGCATTGTCGCTCATGGTGCGGATGATGACGAACGGAACATCATTTACAGTACAAGTGTGTCCGATGGCAGCACCTTCCATCTCAACGCACATTGGATGATGTTCTTCCACGATTTTGTTTTTTACTTCGGAGGATTCGATAAACTGGTCACCGCTTGCAATTTTGCCGACAAAGCAGCAGGAGGAGCCGTGGTCGATTGCTTCAAAGGCTTCTACAGCAGATTCAACCAGCAGTTCGCTTGCACAAATTGCGTCGATATACGGTGGGTAGTTACGCATAAAACGTGCATTGTAATCGTGGTAGCACAGCTCGCGGGAGATCACAACGTCCAGCACCTTCAAATCGTGATGGATAGCACCTGCAATGCCGGTGTTGATGATGTGATCTGCTTCAAAGCGGTCAATCATCATCTGGGTGGTGATGGCAGCATTTACTTTGCCGATGCCGCACGAGCAAACAACAACCTCCTGACCACAAAGAACACCTTCCCAAAAGAGCTGTCTGCCAACTTTAGTTTCACAGATATCTTCCATCTGCTGTTTTAATAATTCTACTTCAGACGGCATTGCGCCGATAATTCCCCATTTCATATTTGCAACTTCCTTTCCTGATTCTATATTGCATAATCACAATAATTATACCATAGATCAAAGAGAATGGCGAGAAAAGAATAAAGAGAGAAAGCAAAACTTTCATTTAAAAGCTTTAAAAACATGACAGAAAGATACGGTGTTCTGCTGTGCAAACAAACCGCAAGAAACTTTTGTATTTTCCTAAAAAACAATGCGGATTTAGTCGGCCAGAGATTGAAGAAGTTCGAGAAAGCGAGATACTGACGGAGGTAAACTCACTCCTTTTAAACTGACAAGTCCAATACTGCGGGAGGGAATTGGGTCCGCAAGCATAATTTCAAATATTTTTCCTTCCTGAAGCTCCTGTGTACAGAACTGTCGTACCATACAGGATAGCCCTAAATTGATGCGTGCAAGCTCTCCCATCAATTCATAAGAGGCAAGCTCAATTTCCGGCTTCAGTTCCACACCTTTTCGCAAAAAGAAACGCTGTACATATAATCTGCTGTTTGCCTTTTGTTCCAGCAAAATCAGAGGTTGAGCAGCAAGCTGCTTGTGTGAAAGAAGTTTTCCTTTTAAATGGGAGAATTTTTCTCCGGCAACAAAGATATCCTGAATCGGGCACTCCCAGTGTACAGTGATTCGTTCATCTTCGATAGGGAGATTGACAAAGGCAGCGTCGATTCGCCCGGCACGCAGCAGTTCAAGACTTCCGTTGCTGGTGCGGTTGTAGATGCTGATGTGTACCTGTGGATACAGCTGATGAAATCGTTCCAAACAAGGCAGCAGCAGATGTCGGGCGGTGTTATCTCCTGCACCCAAACGCAGCTGCCCGACTTGAAGTGCCTGCAATCCACCCAACTGATGCTCGGCGGATTCTAAAAGCCCTAAGGCAGAGCTTGCGTATTCGTATAACAGTTGACCTTCTGCGGTCAGTTCCACTTTTTTTGAATTTCGTAAAAAAAGCTGAGTTCCAAGCTGTTCTTCAAGCTGTCGTACCGACTGGCTGACTGCCGGCTGCGAAAGAAACAGCTCCTGTGCCGCTTTTGAAAAGCTCTTGTTCTGGGCAACTTTGCAAAATACACGGTAATTTTCCAGCTTTCCAATCATAGAATTTCTCCCCTTTCTGCATTGTATGGGTAAAATTGTACTGAATAAAAGAATAGAATCAATCTAAAAACTGAAATTATAAGTAACAGTTATAGAAATAATTTAATATATTTATTTTACTTATGCTTATATTTCTATTATAATAAAAGTATCAAACCGAGGCAAGGGGACAATATTGCTTTTCGGGAAAACACTTTAAACAAAAGAGGTATTGTATAATGGAAAGACTGGTAGGAACTGTATCCAGAGGCGTGCGTGCCCCAATCATTCGTGAAGGTGACGATCTGGCTAAGATTGTAGTTGATTCTGTTGTAGCAGCAGGAGAAAGCGAAGGCTTTTCCTTCCATGACAAAGACGTTGTTGCAGTAACAGAAGCGGTTGTAGCTCGTGCACAGGGTAACTATGCCCACATCAACGACATTGCAGCAGATGTAAAAGCAAAACTGGGCGGAGAAACCATCGGTGTTATCTTCCCGATTTTGAGCAGAAACCGTTTTTCTGTTTGCCTTAAAGGTATTGCAAGAGGGGCAAAGAAAATTGTTCTTATGCTCAGCTTTCCGGCAGATGAAGTGGGCAACCATCTGATTGATGAGGACCTTCTGGACGAAAAGGGTGTAAATCCATGGAGCGATGTTCTGACCGAAGCAGAATACCGCAAACTGTTTGGACGTGTTCTGCATCCATTCACCGGCGTAGACTATATCGAATTTTATTCTGAGCTGATTCGTGAAAGCGGAGCAGAGGTAGAAATCGTTTTGTCCAACAATCCAAAAACAATCCTTAACTATACTGATAAAGTTCTGACTTGTGACATTCACAGCAGACAGAGAACCAAACGTATCCTGAAAAAAGCAGGAGCTTCTATTGTTCTGGGCTTGGATGATATCATGACCGAATCTGTAAACGGCAGCGGCTTCAATCCAAACTACGGTTTGCTGGGTTCCAACAAAGCAACCGAAGAAACTGTAAAACTGTTCCCAAAAGATTGTGATGAATTTGTTGCAAATGTAGCAGCTATGATGAAAGAAAAAACCGGCAAGAACATCGAAGTTATGGTATACGGCGACGGCGCTTTCAAAGATCCGGTAGGAAAGATTTGGGAGCTTGCAGACCCGGTTGTTTCTCCTGCATACACCCCAGGGCTGGAAGGCACACCAAACGAAGTAAAACTGAAATATCTTGCAGACAATAACTTTGCAGACCTCAGCGGCGAAGCACTCAAAGATGCAATTTCCAACTACATCCGCAACAAAGACGAGGACCTGAAAGGTCAGATGGTATCTCAGGGAACCACGCCAAGAAGACTGACCGATCTGATCGGCTCTCTGGCAGATTTGACATCCGGTTCCGGCGATAAGGGCACTCCAATCATTCTGGTTCAGGGTTATTTCGACAACTATACAAAATAATCGACATTGCACTATAAAAAAATAACAAACAGGCAGCTGTCTTTGTGGCAGCTGCCTGTTTGTTTCCTTGCAGAATGGGAAAGATTGTAGTATACTATAAAAATCCCATATTGCTAACAAGATGAAAGTGAGGTTGTATTTTATGTGGAAAAAAATGGTATCCGTTATTTTGGCAGCAGCAATGGCACTGTCTGTTTCGGTGACAGCTTTTGCAGATTCCGAAAAAACAATGAGGGCAGCCGCAAACAACGTTGTGCGAAACGAAGAATCAGCAGCAAAAAAAGCAACCAAACGCAAGGTTATCTCTAAGTCGGAAAAAAAGGAAGAGCAGAAAAAGGGACAACAGGATACCCAAAAAGCAAAAAAGACAGCATCTAAAGGCAGCAACAAGGGAGTTTCGGTTCTGCAAAAAACAGCAAAACTGCGTTATGGCAGCTTTGATTATCCCCAAAACGTGACAATGGAAAAGGTGGACAGGAATGCTTGTGACCTTTTTTTGCAGGACAAGAACGGCGAAAACGAATTTTTGGTTCGTTTAAGAGTCTTCGACCACGAAACTGCATTGACAGAGGAAATTATTGATGAGAATGGCTTGATGTACGGAATGTACACCGGATTTTTGACGATAGCATCATTAAATAAATCAGCTGCTCAAATTTCAAAAGGAATCGCAGATTACCAGATTAGACGAGAGGTTGTTTCGACATTTAATCATGCAATGGCAGCACAGGACGATTCTCATGCGGAAAGCTATACCGAAAACAGTGAGATGAGTGCAATTCGCATTGCATATTCTGATGAGAAATCGGCGGAAGAATGTATTATCCTTCACGGAAAAGATTATGACTATGTTTTATTCGGTGCATCCACAGCACAGAAAAGTCCGGCACTGGACAGAGTAATAAAGATAATGGCATCAACCCTGAAAGAAAAAGGTAAGATGTAATTTTGTGCGGCATCACATTTTGATGCCGCATTTTTTCTATAATCCAAGATAAAAATTTATGAGAAATGAAAAGAGAGGGGAAACAAAGTTGAAATATCGCTATTTACTGTTTGATTTGGATGGAACACTGACCGACCCAAAGGTAGGAATCACCACCTGTGTGCAGTATGCGCTGAATCATTTTGGCATCTATGAATCGGATAATACCAAATTGGAACCGTTTATCGGTCCGCCGTTACAAGATAGCTTTATGCAGTTTTATGGTATGAGCAGCCAAAATGCGCAGAAAGCAGTAGAAAAATATCGGGAGCGTTTTTCTGAGGTAGGTCTGTATGAGAACAGTATTTATGAAGGAATTGCTGAGCTGCTCAGTCAGCTGCATTGCGGCGGATGCCGTTTAGCGGTGGCATCCAGTAAACCGACTGTATTTGTTGAGAAAATTTTAAGTCATTTTAACATTGCGGATTATTTCGATGTGGTGGTTGGCAGCGAACTGGACGGAAGCAGAGTAAGAAAAGAAGAGGTGGTGCAGGAAGCTTTAAAGCAATTAGAAAAATTTGGAGCAGCCAATCCGAAAAAAACCGTAATGATTGGAGATCGTTGCTTTGATATTGAAGGAGCAAAAGAACATAATCTTGACAGTATTGGTGTTACTTATGGTTATTCTCAGCCGGGAGAACTGGAAAAAGCAGGGGCGACTTTTGTGGTGAACAGTGTAGCGGAGCTTTCAAGGCTGCTGCTTGAGGAATAAAATGAAAGAAAATAAAAAAAGACGGTAAAAACCGTCTTTTTTTATCGAGGATTATCTGTAACTAGATTGGATGGGGAAATTTAAGGAAAAACATATAGGGCTTGAAGTGTAGGAGGTTTAAAATTTCAAACTATTCTTTGGTTCGTTTTTCTTTCCAGTCCAGATAATTTCTTCTAAGCATAAACAAAATAAGCACAGCGCCTACATAACCATTCAGAACATAGATGATATTAACTAAAACACGGAATGGAAGATATAGACCTACAATTAAACCAACAACACCAAGAATCACAGTAAGCCAGCGGAATCTTGGGGTGCCTTCTTTTGCAAAGCGTGCTACCGGGTTATACAGCAAAGGTACTGCGGTAGTATAAATTCCGGCAAATACAACAATAGCAAATACAGAAGAAAAAGGTTTCCAAATTCGTTCTGCTAAAATCAGATTTGGAATATCTGCATTCCATACATGGATTGCAGGATTAGAATAGCCGGCTTCATTGATATTAGCAATTTGAGCTAACATAATCAGGACGATTGCAACACAAATTGCAGCAGTACCAATATAAATACCTGACAGAAGTTCCTTTTTCTTGTTTTGAGAGCCTAAAGCGGTGGTGAAACTTGCAAACCATAAAAGAACAAATCCAGCATAGGATACTGCGGAGCTGATCCAGTTTGGTCCGGCATTTTTAATTGTTTCTGTAGCGGTTGCACCCTCAAAGGCACCGTTTTTTACAATTTCCATACCGGCTGCTAATTGAGAATGGTCGTTAACAAGAGTAATAACACCAATCGAGATACAAAGAACAACAATAACCGGTCCAACAATACCAATTTTATCTACCAGAGAACTTAAACCACCAATAGTTGATAGGATGCTGAGAGTGACAAGAATAACGGCACCAACCCAAACAGGTAGATTATACTCTTGATTCAAAGTAGAAGCAGCGCCGCCTACCATAACAAAGAAGGACATATAACAAAACAGGGTGGAATAATAATCCATAAATGTGCCGATTTTATTACCACAATAATATTTATAAATATCATTGCCTCTTTCAAATTTCTGTTCTGTACCTACTTTTGCAAAGTTATAGTTATAATAGATAAAAAATACTGCAAATAATAATGTTGCAAAGATACCTTGAATACCATATGCTGTGTAATACTGAATGATTTCCTGTCCAGTAGCAAATCCTGAACCAATTGTAAAGGCAATCACAGCACCAGCAAGAATTAAAACGCGACGGAAGTTTACTTTATTATCCAAACTTTTCTCTGTCATCATGGTACCACCTTTCGAAAAATCAAGGAGTATTCATTAGGAAAGCCGCTGCCGACAATGATATTGTTGCAGCGGCTTTGTATGTCGGCTTATTACGATTGGAAATTTCTGTTTAGAAAACGGTCTGTTCTGTTACAGGAGTTTGGAGAACTTCCAGAGCCTTTTTCACCATCTTTAGACGCAGTTTGTAGCTGTCTTTTTCACCCTGAAGTGGATCGCCGATTGGATATGGAATACCAACACCAGGAATGATTCGGTTTGCACCGATTGTCAGAGAAATTGGAACAACAGTAGCCATATGAACAACTGGAATGCCGTATTTTTCAATGCCTTTTACCATCGTTGCACCACAACGTGTACAGGTGCCTCACGTGGAAACAAGGATGACGCCATCGACGTGTTCATCAATCAGCATCTGACCAATTTCAGAACCGAATTTTGCAGCAGAAGCTGTTGCAGTACCGGTACCGGTTGTAGCACAGAAGTAGTTGACCAATTCACCGAATTCGCCTTCTTTTTCCAGCTGGCGAAGAGCATCCAGAGGAACAACTACGTTAGGATTCTGCATTGCAAACTGTCTGTCATAACCGCCGTGAATGGTAGTAAATTCGTCAGCGGACAATCTATCCATACCGGTGATGTCATATTTGCCCCATTTGGTAGCATTGGAAGACTCGATATGGTCTGGGTTACCCTGTGGAACAATACCGCCGGAGGTAACAACAGCGATTTTTGCTTTTTTAATATCTTTAATTGGAGCAGCAGGTTCTACACGGTCAAATACTGGCATAGGAAGGTCGGTATGATATTCCTCACCTTTTAATTTATTAACCAGCATTTCAATAGCTCTTTCGGAACCGCGTTTGTCTGCAAAGTAGTTTACACGAATTCCTCTTTCGTGATAGCCTTCTTCTTTTGGTCCGAGAATTTCTTCTTTATTAGCCATCTTCTTAACAAGAGAGCTTAATTTAGGCATTGCAGCACTCAGTTTTGCAGCAGAGTTGCCTGTTTCTACAATGATGACATCCTTGCGGAACATATCAACACCAGGATTTTCTACATACATACCGGTAACGGAAGGGATGCCAAGACGTTCTTCTACTGCTTTACAAATTGTACCGCAAGCTACACCATAACGACCGGCGTTGAAAGCAGGACCGGCAACAAACACATCAGGTTTGTATTCTTCTATCATTTTCAGAATGGTGTCGGTAGCTTCGTCCAGATTTTCACCGAAATAGTTATCGCCGCAGATAACGGTTGCAACGATTTCATAATCATCCCCTAAACTTGCTTTCAAAGCAACACCGGGACCTAAAACAGAATCACGAATTTCAGGACGGAGATCCGCTTTTTCTTCACCGCCCAAACCAGCGAAAAACTGATTTATATAATGTACTACTCTAAATTTAGCCATGATGATGTCTCCTTCCTGAATTAGTAACCTCTAGCAGCAAGACGGTTATAACCGTTTGCAATGGTGGATGCAATGATAATCTGCAGTTCTGCTTCAAAGCTTCCGTCTGGATTTACACATCCTGCCCAGCCGCCGATCTGCATTTCAATGTAATCCTGTGTACCGATTACATGATCCATTGCAGGGAACTGTAAGGTTGCATTACCCTGTCCGCAAGAGGACAGTGCATCTGCTTCTTTGCAAGTATCAGCCAGAGATTGGGATTTACCGTCTTTGCCCGGGAATTCATCGGTGATGAGAACCACTTTTGTTCCTGCAAGTTCTACCTTGTGGCAGTTCATCATCAGGTCGGTATCCGGGTTGCCGTAACCTTCTTCGGTAATCAAAACGCCGTCCAGCTGCATCCACTGACAAAGTTTTGCAACCATATCGGAATGACGCTCTTTATCTGCAAGGAACACGTTTTCGTTTGTCAGGATAACGCCCATAAAGTTAATATCTTTTCCGTGGTGTTTATAGCAATCCTCGATAACAGGATTATGCAAGTGATGGAAGGTTGTAACTTTGTCACAAGGTGCAACACAGTTACCGGAAACAATAGCACCATCCATAATTTCGGTTGGATACATGATAGTAGGTACAATTTGTTTTGCATCTACACCATAGTAATATGTATCATGCAACAAGCCCTGGGACTGGAGCATATGGATGTAACCTACTTTAGGGAGATCCGGGTACATAGCAGCCTGTTCAAAAATAGGTTTTGTTTCAAAGGTTTCAACTTCGTCAGGTACAAGTTCTTTTGCAGCCTGACCCAGATAATTAGCAACCTTTAAACCGGCTAAACGTGCAGCTTTTTCATAAACATGAGTTTCCAACTCGCCGTTTGGCTCCATTACTACGCACAGATTGCAGGTTTTGGAGAATGGACAATATTCTGCGGCAGGACCGCTCATATCGATAACACCTTCCTGGAAACCTACAATTTTACCAACAGTAACAACACAGCAACCTTCTAAAGCATGAGTTCTGCCGCTGCCAACAGTTGGGCTAACTTTACCAATTACGCCTGGGAAAATTTCGCCGCCGCCAGAAACTTTTACGCGAGGTTCAATGACATCTTTTACCGGGGTAATACGAACAGATTCACCGGGTCTTGCAATTTCAAGATGGCAAGAAGCTAATTTGTCGTCCTCAAGAACGAGAGCTTCCACTTCCTCTTTGTTTACATAGAGAACACCATTTTCAACATAAGTTTTGTCTTTGAACTGAAGATCCTTGATGAAGATTTTACCTAATTCCAACTTCATGAATGTGTACCTCCTTTTTTGTAGGTTTGCCAATCTCTTTTAGAATAATGTGAAACCATCCTCTGGTTTTGGAGATTGCCGCGATAACCTTTATGTTGAATATAACATATGTTATCGCGATAATCAATATATTTTTTATTATAAATGCGAAGTTTGGTTGCTTTGTTCACAATTTATCAAAGGGAATGATCAAAATAAATAAGAGGACAAATAAAAATCCCCCTACTATGAACTAATTTCATAGTAGGGGGAATGATGGTTACAGAGAAATTTTGTGTAATGTCTTGTTGCCTTCAAAGGTAACATAAAGAGAAATGATCTCTTTTATTTCATTCATGAATTGATTCACAAGTGTTGGAATCTCCTCGGGCTGAATATTGGTTTCCTGAACATATTTAAAATATCCCAGAAAAAGATTGCATTCAATGTGATTGATTTTTTTGCCGCTTTCCTCACTCAAAAAACCCTGCTCCACAATTTGCTGCACAATCTGCCAGTCACGTTCATAAAATCCCGGAATTTCAAGCATATTTTTAACAAGAGGTGTAAGGTTAACGATTGCTTCCGGAAACATTTCATAATATTCCTTTAAGGCCGAGCCAAGATTTTTATTCATGTTTTGGTAGAAAATCAGCTCAAAGGCTTTCGGTTTGCGAAAAGCCTGGTCAGAATAAAGCTCCCATATATCAAAATGGGTATCCCAAATGGACTTCCAGGAAGAAGACCTTTGTTGAAGGTTATAAATATACGTATTTAATGCGCTTAATTGAGCATAAAACAACAGTTCGTTTAGATTGTGAAAATGACGGTACATTGCAGTGGTCGAACAGTCAAGTTCCTTTGCAATTCGTCTGATACTAACCGCTTCTATACCTTCGTTTTGGATAATTTCAGCTGCTTTTTCGACATAATCTTTTCGTTTGAGATTTTTAAAAAAGGAGTGTGTAGCACCTTCAGGAATTTCAATAAACATTATAATACGGGTCCTTATAATTTTGATATAATATTTTCGATCATTGACAGATCAATGGTTTTGTAATCATTTGCAATTTTGGCATTATATTCAGGTGTTTGGCGAATATCCTGCCACTTATCAAAGTTTTCGATTGCTTTTTCAATCAGCATAACAGCATCTGTGTCCAGAGCCTGTTTTTCTCCATACAACAAGATGGAGCGGTATGGAGTTTGGTTAGGTTTTAAGCTGGAAGCCTGTGGATGTGTTAAAAGTTTGTGACCGGCATAAATCAAATCACGTGCTTTTAAAAGGACGTCGCGATATTCTTCCAAAAGAATAATTTCTTTGGCACTGCCCTTAAATTTTAAGGCAACGCGATCATTATTTGTTACAAAAATACATTGATCCAAGTTATACATAATAAAACCTCCAAAGTATAAATCTACAATAAATTTTGTATAAAAAGGTCTTATTTTTCAAACAAGCGTTTGAAAAATAGCTAAAATAAAGCCATTAGTATCAGTATAATTTTTGCCTAAAATTGTGTACATTCTTTTGGAAAAGACGATTATGCTAAAACAAAAACTTTTTGTGATTGAGTCTATAAATAATAC
>JAHHTY010000039.1 GCA_020024325.1 Negativibacillus sp. | reverse complement strand
TATAGGATTTGAGAAAATCCTGTAACGGACACCCTGCTTTTTTATTCTCAAAATTCAACTTGCAATTTCTGCTGAGGGAGTAGCTGACAGCTACTCCCTTTTTTGTTTCTATAAGGATGCTTAGGTTCTTGAGGCTTAGAATCACAAAGGGAAAAATAACATTTTCATGAGATTTCTCTTGACATTATTTCTGGATTTATTAGAAAACAAATTACACACATATTGAATGGAGAAATACCATAAGATAAAATCAATATTTTTAAAAATTATAATGTTAGCAAACAGTTAATAGATTTACATAATTATATTATATGTGTTTTTCTGTGTTCATCCGGAAAAGAGTTCTGTTTTGTGTGGGATTTTACGAAGAGATTTCTTATGGATAATTCCTGTCAATAAATATATTTTTCCGAAACCTTATTGACAAAATTTGATTTAAGAAGTACAATAACAGTGTTATATAACACTGTTATTCTTTTAGGGGGGATGGTTTTGGCTGAAAATGAACGTACAACACTCCAAAAAATCCAGACAGCAGCATGTGAGGAATTTTTGAAAAAGGGGTTTCAAGGTGCATCTCTTCGGAATATTGTGAGGCAAGCAGGAGTCACAACAGGTGCATTCTATGGTTACTTTGAAAGTAAAGAGGAGTTGTTTGATGCTCTGGTAAAAACACAGTATACACATATATTGGAAATGTATCAGACAACTTTGGATAGATTTCAAAAGATGTTACCCGATGAGCAGAGATCTTGTATGTTGGATTACACCATAGAGGAAATGTCTTATATGACCGATTATATCTACGATAACTTTGTAGCATTTAAATTGATATTATGCTGTTCTGAAGGAACACCGTATGAAAATCTCATTCATGATATGTCACAAATGGATTGTGATGCTACTCATGATTTTTATAATACAATGAATAAGAACGGCATACCAATGAATGCGGTACACCCTCAGTTGGAGCATATGTTGACCAGTGGAATGTTCTGTGCTTTTTTTGAAATGGTTGTGCATGATATTCCAAAGGAAAACACAGCAGAGTATATCAGACAGCTTGTACATTTTTATGAAGCAGGATGGCAAAAAATTATGGGGTTTTAGAACCCTATAATTTTTTAGATCTTGGTTAGCCATAACTAACTAAATCGATTGCGGTTATAAGCCATGATTTTAACATTAAGAAAAGAGGTAATGAAAAAAGCGTACAAAACTTCACAGTGCCGCATTTAGAACAAGGTACTGTGAAGGTGTGGCACAGCATGATTTAAATGAGATGAAAAGCAATGTTCTTTTTGGGTTATAAATTTGAAGGAGGCGAAAATAATATGAAAAAGGATAAAACGACCTTTGGATGGATTATGGAATTTGCAGGTCAGAAACGTAAGTTCTATTTATTCAGTGTCATTTGTGCAGCAATTGGGGCAATTTCCCAGATGATTCCGTTTCTTGTAGCGGTACATATCATAGGGAAGCTTCTAAACGGAGATATGAATTTTAAGACATATCTTGCAGATTTTTTGATTATGGCAGGAGCTTGGCTCTTGCGGGTAGTGTTCCATGCACTTTCTACGGCAACCTCGCACGTTGCAACTTTTTCTGTTTTAGCAAATATTCGTAAAATTGGTTTATTAAAATTAGAGCGAATGCCTTTGGGAGAAATTCAAAACCGAGGTTCCGGTAATTTGAAAAATATACTTGTCGAAAGAATAGACAGCATTGAAACCACTTTGGCACACATGATTCCGGAACTAAGCGGCAATCTGTGTGCGGTTTTGGCAACGCTGATTCTGCTGTTTACAGTTGATTGGAGAATGGCTTTTGTTTCTCTTATTACACTGCCTATTGGAATGCTCTGTTATATGTGTATGATGATTGGTTACGAAAAAAGCTATCAAAGGGCGATCCGTGCCACTAAAAATTTAAATGATACGGCGATTGAATATATCGGTGGAATTGAGGTTATCAAAGTTTTTGGAAAAGCTAAAAGTTCTTACGAAAAATTTGTTGCTGCAACAAAAGAGGGAGCAGCCAGCTATGTGGAATGGATGCGCCAGAACAATATTTATTTTACCTTTGCAACGAATATTATGCCGGCAACCTTGATTACAGTGTTGCCGATAGGCGGTTTGTTTGTGAGAAATGGCTCACTGCCTGTTTCTGACTTCATCTTGATTACAATTCTTGCGATGGGATTGATTACACCAATTCTTAATTGTTTGGCATTTGGGGATGATATTGCAAAACTAAATACGATAATTGGAGAAGTAACCTCGATTATCAATGCAGAAGAGATGCCGCGCCCCGAAAAAACTCAGCAGCAACCCAAAAAACATACAATCGAATTGGACAATGTGCGCTTTGGATACGATGAAAAAGAAGTTCTCCATGGAATTAACCTGACCTTTGCAGAGGGAACAGTAAACGCGCTGGTTGGCCCATCCGGTGGGGGAAAATCCACTATCGCTAAGCTGATTGCATCTTTCTGGGATGTGAAATCCGGCAGTATTCGGATTGGTGGTGTTGATATTCGTGAGCTATCCGCAGAGCAGTATCATAATCTTGTTGCATATGTTTCGCAGGATAATTTTTTGTTTGATGATACCATCCGAGAAAATATTCGCATGGGAAATTTAAATGCGACCGATGCAGAGGTGGAGCAGGTTGCCAAAGACTGTGGATGTTGGGAATTTATTATGGCATTGGAAAATGGATTTGATACTGTTGTGGGAAGTGGCGGAGGTCATCTTTCCGGGGGTGAAAAACAAAGAATCAGCATTGCCAGAGCCATGTTAAAAAATGCACCAATCATTATTCTGGACGAAGCAACCGCCTATACAGACCCGGAAAATGAAGCAATCATTCAGGCATCTGTTGCAAAATTGGTACAGGGAAAAACATTGATTGTAATTGCGCATCGTCTTTCTACCGTTGTTGATGTAGACAAAATTGTGCTTGTCAACCAAGGGAATATTGAAGGAACAGGTA
The DNA here is from genome assembly GCA_020024325.1 of Negativibacillus sp. GTDB lineage: Bacteria > Bacillota > Clostridia > Oscillospirales > Ruminococcaceae > Negativibacillus. Next base: position 16,551 of record JAHHTY010000039.1, on the reverse strand, counting down.
CTCATGAGGAACTGTTGAAAAAAAGTCCTCTATATAGAAAACTGTGGAATGCCCACATTTCTTCCAAAGACAGCCTGTGCGGAGGTGAAAAAAATGTATAAGACATTTCGGGAATTTTTTACTTTTTGCAGCAGAAAAAATCGCAATAAGTTCTACCTGTCTATTGTTTTAGGAATTGTTTCTGCACTGTTCGGTGCGTTGAAAATTCCTGCAATTTCTGTTATGCTAACGGCTATTTTGAATCATGAGATCACAAACACTGCCATCTGGACTTCGTTTGGAATCATGCTTTTGTCTGTTTTGGGAGCTTCTGTCGTGAACTATCGTTCAACTATGCTGCAAACAGAGGCAGGATACGAAACAGCCGCAGAAAAACGAATGGAAATTGCAGAGCATATGCGTTACCTTCCTATGGGATATTTTAATGAAAACAGTCTTGGTATCATTACATCAGTCACAACAAATACGATGGAAAATTTGGCAGATGTGGGAACCAGAGTTGTTATGTTTGTAACCGGCGGCATTTTTTTGACCTCTGTTGTTACCTTAATGCTGTTCTTCTTTGATCGAAGAATCGGTGTATTGATTGTGTGTGGTCTGCTGATTTATATTTTGGTAAATGCATTGATGCAGCGTGCAGCACAAGCCTGTGCAGAGCAAAAGGTTCGGACAGACGCATCTGTTGTAGAAAAGGTGTTGGAGTATATCAAGGGAATTGCTGAGGTAAAATCCTATCATCTTTCGGGAAAATACAATAAAAAATTGGAAATTGCAATTGATGAAAATGCAAAGGCAAACACCAATATGGAGCTTGTATTGATTCCCTATATGACACTGCAAAATTTCATTGCAAAACTGATTGGTGTCACCATTTCAATTGCCGCAATTTTTTTCTTTACCAATGGTACGATGACTCTCTTAAACTGCATTATGTTAATCGTTTGCTCTTTTGTTATTATGGAGGGCTTGGAAAAGGCAGGAACTTATTCTGCTCTGCTTCGGGTTGTTGACCTGTGTGTTCAGCAGGCAAACGAAATCTTAGATTTGCCTGCTATGGATATTGACGGCATCGAGGAGCAACCTGCCACCTTTGATTTGAAAGCGGAGCATATCAATTTTTCTTACGGAGAAAAGAGAATTATTCAGGATATTTCTTTGGAGATTCCTCAGAATACCACAACGGCGATTGTTGGTCCATCCGGAGGAGGAAAAACAACCTTATGTCATTTGCTTTCCCGCTTTTGGGATGTTGACAGCGGTGTTGTAACTTTGGGCGGAAAAAATATTAAAGAGTACAGCATGGATGCCCTGATGCAGAATTTTAGTTTTGTATTTCAAAATATCTATTTGTTTAAGGATACAATTGCCAATAATATCCGTTTTGGACAGCCCGATGCCCCAATGGAGGAAGTGATTTCTGCTGCTAAGCGAGCAAGATGTCATGATTTTATTATGGCACTTCCGGACGGTTATAACACAGTCATTGGTGAAGCAGGCGGTTCCCTATCAGGCGGCGAGCGTCAAAGATTATCCATAGCCCGTGCGATGATGAAGGATTCTCCCATTATCATTTTAGATGAAGCAACAGCAAATGTAGATCCTGAAAACGAGCAAGAGTTGTTGTCTGCAATCAAAGAATTAACCAAAGAAAAGACGATTATCATGATTGCACATCGGCTGAAGACAGTCCGAAACGCCGACCAAATCCTTGTAGTAGATCAGGGAAAAATTGTTCAGAAAGGAACACATCAAGAGTTGATTGCCAAAGACGGAATCTACCGCCGATTTATAAATCAAAGAGAACTTGCAGTGAGCTGGAAGTTGTAAATGACACATTTCTTGATGATGCACCGAAAACCGATCTTCCTGAATCGATGCTGACAGCAGATATTAAAATAGCAGCAGAACAGTTAATATGAGCTGCAAGAATAAAAACAGATTTTCTGCAGCAATCAAAAGAAATAGAATATTAGAAAGCAAATTACAGTCAGCTTTTCTGGGGTGTCTGAATATATCAAAGCAGCAGTCGGTTTTGTTGGGGTAGTCTATAGATTGACTCTATGAGATAAACCAACTGAATGCTAACTTATTTCTTTATAAATTAGTAAAAAAGAATACTGCAAAATACCGCTTCACCAGATTCTGAAGCGGTATTTTTTTAGAATTATTTTTTAATGAAATACAGCTTGATTTTTGGCTTATAAAAACGTTACTATCATTTTTATGAGTATACAAATTATAAACACAAAAATGAAAAGGAAATGCTGGTAGAAAGTATATTATGAAATTTTGTGCAATAAATTAAAGCATAATAAGAAAAATGAAGAGGAACCTCTTGCTAACGCATAAACTGTATGATACCATATAGGTGGAATAAAAGAGTTTCTGATAAAGTGAGAGTGGTAAAAAGAGAAAAAACAAAATTATGCAGTATCAACATCACTGCAAAGCAGATAAAGAGCAGTATCAGTGTTAACGGAAAAGAGGAAAATTATGGAAAACAAAAAAGTACAAATAATCAGTAATTTATCGTTGTTGGCGGTGGCAATTATCTGGGGGTCTGGATTCATTGCTTCGCAGATGGCATTGGATGCAAGTTTGAGTTCGGAATTTATTATGTTTGTCCGTTTTGCAATTGCAACCTTGGTTGTCGGAATTGTGTTTTATAAGGATTTAAAGAAAAACTTGAAAAAAGAGCACATCAAGGGTGGAATTTTAATTGGTCTGTTTTTGTTTTTGGCGTTCTATGTACAGACCATCGCACTGCAATATACTACACCATCCAACAATGCGTTCATTACAGCCTCCAACGTGGTAATTGTCCCGTTCCTGTGGTGGATAATCAGCAGAAAACGTCCGAATTTAAAAGTATTTATATCTTCTTTCTTATGCTTAATTGGTATTGGTATTTTGTCCATTAACTTTTCAGAAGGGTTTTCTCTGAAATTGGGTGATTTGCTGACTTTCCTATGTGCATTTTTCTTTGCAGGGCAGATTATCACCACCGGAATTTTAGCACAAAAAATGGATGCAAAGGTTGTTGTTTTTCTTCAATTTGCAGTTGCTACCGTTTGCGGTTTTATTATGTTTATGATGAATGATCGGGATTTTTCTGCTTTCACATCTCCAAAAGGAATGGCAGCGGTTGTGTATCTTGGCGTTTTCAGCACCTGCCTTTGTTACTTTTTGCAGACTACTGCCCAGCAGCACGTTGATTCCGCAAAAGCAGCGATTATTTTAGCAACGGAATCTTTGTTTGGAACCATTTTCTCGGTTGTACTGGGGTACGATAAATTAAGTGTCAACATGGTATTTGGCGGAATCATTATTCTGACCTCTATCATTATGACAGAGGTAAAAATTCCGATAAAGAAGGGAAAAAGAACAGTGGAAGCACAGTTACTGTTTGAAAAGGATGAAGAAAAATAATTCATTGAAAGAGAGGTTAAAAGATGAGCAGAGTTTATTCTTATACCGATGCAGATTGGAACAATCTGGAAGTATTGCAGCGAAACCGTTTGCAAACAAGACCATTTATCTGTGGTTACAGCAGCATTGAGGAATTACAGGCAGATAGACAAAATTGTCGCTCTCTCAACGGCGAGTGGAAGTTCTGCGGTTTTGCAAGTCCATTTGACAGCGATGACAGCTGGATTGTTCCGGAATACAACGATAAAGAATGGGGAACTATGCCGGTTCCAGGACTGTGGCAATTAAATGGGTTTGATTCCCCACATTACACAGATGCAATCTGTTTATATCCAATGGTAGATTCGGTACAGTTGCCGGCAGAAAATCCAACAGGTGCTTATCGTTACCGTTTTGAAGTGGATAAAAAGGAAAATCAAGAATACTTGCTGCGCTTTGATGGTGTGGAAAGTGCCTATCACCTGTGGTTAAACGGAAAGTTTATCGGATACAGTCAAGGTTCTCATATTACATCGGAATTTGATGTAACCGAAGCAATCTGCAACGGCGATAACCTCTTGGCAGTTAAGGTGTATAAATTCTGTGATGGCAGTTATATTGAAAATCAGGATATGTGGACTTTGTCGGGCATTGTGCGTGATGTCAGCCTGATTTCCAGAGAAAAGATTCATTTAAGTGATTACCGTGTGGTTGCTGATTACCATAGCACCAAAGGTGTATTCACCCTTTCGGCTGAAATAGAAAACCATTTTGCTGAGCAAAGGGAAGTGACCCTGACAGCAAAACTCTTTAACGGCAGTGAGCTTGTGTGGGAGGACAGCACCAAAACACAGGTTGAGGCAAACAGCGGCGTGGTAAAAAATCTGAATACAGAGTTTGCACAGATAATACCGTGGTCTGCGGAAAATCCAAAACTGTATGATTTACAGATTATCCTTATGGATGAAAACGAAAAGGTTATTGAGGTTTATCCGCAAAAAGTAGGTTTCCGCACAATCGAATTAAAAAACGGTTTGTTCTTAGTAAACGGAAAAGCAATTAAACTGAAAGGTGTAAACCGCCATGACTGGAATCCGAATACGGGAAGAGCGATTACTCGCGAAGATATGATTGCCGACTTAAAGCTGATGAAACAGAACAATATCAATGCAGTCAGAACTTCCCACTATCCGGCATACACCGAATTTTTGGATTTGTGTGATGAGTATGGATTTTATGTTATGGAAGAAGCGGATCTGGAATGTAACCAGATGGCATTTATCAAAGGTAAGATGAACAAGCTCTCGGAAGATATTCGCTGGGAGAAAAGCTATCTGGACCGTACCGAAAGAATGGTTCGCAGAGATAAAAACCACCCATCCATTCTGTTCTGGTCGTTGGGAAATGAGTCCGGATTCGGAACGAATTTTGTGGTTGCGGGAAGATTTGCAAAGCAGTATGATCCAAGCCGTTTAGTTCATTATGAAGAAGACCGAGATGCTTCGATTGCAGATGTTTATTCCACCATGTATACAAGACACCATCAGCTGGAGTTGTTGGGCAGAGATACCATGCTTAGAAAACCTCATGTTGTTTGCGAATATGCTCATGCAATGGGTAACGGTCCCGGTGGTTTAAAAGAATATTGGGAAATTTTTAGACGTTATCCTCGTTTGCAGGGTGGATTTGTTTGGGAGTGGGTGGACCACGGAATCAAAACAGAAGGTGGATTTGCTTACGGTGGAGATTACGGCGATCGTCCAACCAGCGGAGCTTTTTGCTGTGATGGTTTGATTCAGGCAGACCGACGTCCGACACCGGGATTAAAACAGCTGAAAAAGGTTCTGGAACCGGTTGCGGTGCTGGGCTTTCATAGAGAAAGAGGCTGCATAACGGTTGAAAACAGATACGACTTTATTTCTTTAGATGATATGCGTTGTGAAGTTGAAGTGGTTTCCTCTGATGAAGCTGTTTTACTGAGCAAAGAGGTTTCTTTGGGCAATATTGCGGCAGGAGAGCAGAAGGAAGTGATGATTTTTGCCGAGCAGGAGTTGAAAATTCCTGATGACGGTAAAGATTATCTGCTGAATATTTTCTTCTATGACACAAGAGAAAGCAGATGGAACAATGGGGAAAGCTGTGCTTTCTATCAGGAATACATACGCAAACAGGACGGATTTTTGCTGCCGTATCAGCCAACAGGAAAAGCAGACAGCCTTGACGTGAAAGAGCAGGGAGGAAAACTGATTGTTGAAAATAATCTGTTCAGTATGGAATTTGATAGAGTAAGAGGATTTATCAGCAGCTATCGAATTGGGGAAGAAACTTTCATTCAAAAAGGATACCCGCTCAATCTTTGGAGAGCGCCGGTTGATAACGACCGCAACACGGCAAAACTTTGGGAAGATGAGATGGTTTATACAGTAAAGAACATTGTAGAATATGTGCAGACAGAGGAACAGGACGATAAGGTCATAATCGAATGCAGCCAGATCTGCGCACCATTTGTGAAAGAATGGAAGATATGCTATAAGACCCGCTATACTGTTGAAAAGAACGGCATAGTGACCATCGAACTGGATGGAGTTCCAACCGGAATGCTGCCGGAATGTTTGCCGAGAATCGGTTTGCGATTTGGACTTTCAAAAGATTGCGACCGCTTGTGCTGGTATGGCAGAGGCAGCGAAGAAACTTATGCAGACTGTAAAGAAGGAAATCCTTTTGGAATCTATCGCAAGAGTGTAGAAGAAAATTATTTCCCTTATGTTGTTCCGCAGGAAAATGGAAATCATGAGGATACCCGTTGGGTAATGGTACAAAAAGAAAACGGGTCAGCTCTTTGTGTGGCAGCAGAGGACAAACTGGGATTTAGTGCATTGTATTACAGCCAGGAACAGTTGACCAAAGCAACTCATACCGCTCAATTGAAAAAAGAGGATCAGGTAACACTGGTGCTGGATCATCGTCAGATGGGTCTGGGAAGTGCAAGCTGGGGAGCAGAATGTCTGGAACAGGATCGCCTGAAACCGGAACCGTTCTCCTTTAGATGGAAACTGTTTGGCTTGATGCGATAAGATTGCTGTGATATTGGGTATAAAAAAAGGAAACGCAATTTTGCGTTTCCTTTTTTGCTTACAAAGTTTTACAGCCGACAATCGGAAAATAACGGTCGATAGGCTTTAAAGGCAGAGGGCAGGGCAATGGAAGAATCTTTTTTATCAAGAGATAATTCCTCAGCCTTTATGAGAAGAAAATCTTTTTCAAGATGATTTTGTATTTCTTTAGCAGAAGCGGCATAACCGCAAACGGTAAACGCCTGCATATGCCATTCAATGTGGGTAAAAACGTGTTTAGAAGGTTTTGCAGCAGATAGGGTGAGCCCTTCTAGCTTCCAATTCTGAGTGAACGACTGTAAAAAATCAAGTGCTTCCTGATGGGTGCATGAAGATTCTAATGCGGGAAACTCCCACATACTGCTTAGCACCCCTTTTCCGCTGCGTCGGTGAAGCACCGTATACACTCCGTCAGGCAGATGAAGGAAGAACAGAAAAAGGGTTCGGTTTTCACAACGTCGGGCTTTTTTAGGGGCTTTAACGGGAAAATCGGTTTCCTGCTTATTGATGTGGGCAAGGCAGAGGTGATTTAATGGGCACAACAGGCACTGCGGAGCTCCGTTTGGCAGGCAGACAGTGGCACCCAATTCCATCAGTGATTGGTTAAAATCTCCGGCCCCGGGTGACGGCTCGATTTCAAGAAGAAGATTGCGAAATTTTTCTTTCGTTTGAGCAGTGGAAATATCATCATTGCAGCATAAATTTCGGGTAAGCACTCGAAGAACATTTCCGTCCACAGCAGGAACGGGCAAATCAAAAGCAATAGAAGCAACGGCGCCTGCCGTATAATCTCCAATGCCGGGCAGTTTTTTTAGAAGCTCATAATCTTTTGGGAAAATTCCGTTATATTGTTCCACTACCATCTTTGCAGCTTTTTGCATATTGCGCAGACGGCTGTAATAGCCAAGTCCTTCCCAAAGTTTTACAAGTCTTTCCTCGGGACAGTCGGCTAAATCTTTTACAGTGGGAAGTTCGAGAAGAAAGCGTTCAAAGTAGGGCTTAACGGTTTCCACTCTGGTTTGCTGAAGCATGATTTCGGATACCCACACACGATAGGGTGTTGGATTTTCCCGCCACGGAAGGCTGCGGTGATTGGAGCGATACCATAATAAAAGCGGCTCAACAATCTGTTCGAGCCGCTTTGTCTGAGAGGAAGCAATCATTGCTGCCCTCCGTTTTTTTCTAGGTCGCAATGTTTTAAAAATTCTTTAGTCTTGTTAAAAGTTTCCTCACTGATAATGTGTTCGATTCGGCAAGCATCGGCAGCAGCATTTTCTGGGCTGACACCAAGAATTTCTGATAAAAATCGGCTTAACAGACAATGACGCTCATAGACGGATTCAGCTTTATTGCGTCCTGCTTCTGTAAGAAAAATTTGGTTGGTTTTGTCCATTGTGATATAGCCTGCCGATCTTAAAATGCCCATAGCTCGGCTGACGCTGGGTTTAGAAAACTCCAGCTCATTGGCAATGTCAATGGAACGGACAGAGCCGTTCTTTTTTTCGAGGATCAAGATCGTTTCAAGGTAGTTTTCACCGGATTCCTGTATTTTCACAAAACATTCTCCTTTCGCTTCAAGATTTATCCATTGAAAAATGAAGTTAAAATATCGGGGGATTTTTTACCCCGAAAAGAGATTGGACTAAGAATAAATTAAGCTCATTTTAACATATTTCACAAGTTGTTTCAAGTGAAGGATCGTTAGGAAAAGGTAGCCTACTTATATTAAAAATAAGATTGACAGTCCTGCTGCTTTGCTTTACAATGTTACTAACAGGAGCTAAATACAATTTGATATTAGATCATTATGAAGAGGAGTTTGGAATGGAAAAAGGTACCAGAATTCAGAAGGTTCTATCCGAACAGGGCATTGTATCCCGTAGAAAAGCAGAAGAATGGATTGAGCAGGGTAAAATAAAGGTAAACGGACGCCCGGCAACTTTGGGACAGAAAATTAACCCAAACCGTGATGTTGTGACTATTGATGGTGAAAGAGTTTATTTTCAGAAAAACAATCAGAAATATTATATTATGTTACATAAACCAAGAGGTTATGTAACCACCATGAATGATGAGTTGGGAAGAAAATGTGTTGCAGAGCTGGTGGAAGATGTTCCGGAAAGGGTTTATCCAATCGGCAGACTGGATAAAGACAGTGAAGGTATGCTTTTGTTCACCAATGACGGAGAATTTGCAAACCTGATTATGCACCCAAGTCACCATGTATCAAAGACATATCGTGTAACCGTTCGTCCGGATATCAGCGACGCACAGGTGCTGGAGCTTTCTACCGGTGTTGTAATTGATGGTAAAAAGACAAGCCCGGCACACGTCACTGTTTTGGAAAAAGCCCCGGGCAGAGTTGTTTTGCAGGTGGTAATCTACGAGGGCAGAAACCGTCAGGTAAGAAAGATGTGTGAAGCGGTTGGGTTGGAAGTTGCAAGGCTCAAACGTACCGCAATCGGACCGCTGAAGATTGGAATGCTGGCTCCCGGCAAGTGGAGAGAGCTGCGTCCGGGCGAAATTGGCATGATTCGTAACGCAATCAAAGCTTCTTCCGGAGCACTTGAAACACTCAACGATTTAGATGAGGATATCTTGGGGAAAAAAGCAAAGGATAAAAAACCTTATCTTGAAAAGTCAACTTACAGCAAAGGAAAAAGTGTAAAAGAATCTAACCGAAATACTTTTAATCAGAATAAAAATCGTTCCCATGCAGGACGAGGCAGCAAAACCTATTCGAAAGGTGCGGTGCACAAACCGTTTACCAAAAAAGGCTCAGGAATGTAAAGCGAAAAGCACAGGTTTTCTGCCTGTGCTTTTTTACATATCGATATTTTGATGGAGGTAAAAGTATGAAAGTGACCTTTGTGCGTCACGGTCAAACGGACTGGAATGTAAAACGAAAACAACAGGGAAGAATGGATATTCCGCTAAATGAAACAGGCATTGCCCAAGCAGAAAAAACAGCGGAGCTGTTGAAGGATGAGCCTTTTGATGCAGTATATTCTTCTCCTCTCATTCGTGCAAGGCAGACAGCCCAGATTATTTGCAAAGGACGCAATCTACCAATCATCATAGAAGAACGAATCATCGAACGGGATATGGGAGAATTTCAAGGCAAAGACTGGAAGAGTTTTGATTCATACCTTTTTTGGGATTACAATGCAAATGTTCAATATGAAAAAGCAGAAAGCATCAAAAAATTTTTCCAAAGGGTTTACGAATTTTTAGATGAGTTAAAGGGAAAAACGGGAAATGTTCTCATCGTTGCACATGGAGGTGTTTTTGCTCCGGTAAGCAGCTATTCAGGTCGCTCGAAAAAAGAGGAAAATTTAACGGATATTTTGTTAGCAAATGCAGAAGTGTTTCAGTTTGAAATATAAAAATTTTAACGGTTTATTGATAGGGGGGAACTTTAATGAAATCTGTAAAAATAGAATTAGATGATTATATGATGGCGATTCTTGGTATTTTAGCAGGACTGCTTTTGGTGATTTTTCCACAGCAGTCGGTTGATGTTGTTACCTATGCAATCGGTGCGATTTCGTTGGTTTATGGTGTGATGAAGATAGTATCTTTCTTCCGAAACAGAGGAGTATCCTTTTTATTTGTGGGAGAGTTGATTTTGGGAATTGTATTGCTGGGAATCGGAATCTTTTCTTTTACAAATCCGGGAGGAATTTTTGCTTTTCTTCCTATTCTCTTGGGAATTATCGTATTGATTGAAGGCATTTCAAAGATTCAGCGTGGTATTGTTCTTAAACGTTACAACTATTCAAGATGGGTAGCGGCTTTGTTGATTGGCGTGTGCATTGCTGTTTTAGGAATGGTGCTTATTTTTAATCCGTTTGGGGCATTGGTTGTAACTGTGCGTATTTTGGGAGTAATCCTCATGGTAGACGGTGTAACAGGAATTTGGTTTGGTTGGATTTTAAATAGACTGTCTTAACCATTTTAACAAAGAGTGGATAAGGAGGACTTTTAGATGGAGCAATATATTCTGGCTCTGGATCAGGGGACAACCAGTTCCCGAGCAATTTTATTCGACCAGTATCAAAACATCGTCAGCATTGCACAGAAAGAATTTACTCAACACTATCCGAAAGAAGGTTGGGTAGAGCATGACCCAATGGAGATCTATTCCTCCCAGTACGCTGTGATGATGGAAGTCATTGCAAAAAGCGGGGTGGAGATAAAAGATATTAAGGGAATCGGGATTACAAACCAAAGGGAAACTACTGTTTTGTGGGATGCAAAAACAGGACGACCGATTTATAATGCGATTGTATGGCAGTGCAGAAGAACTGCGGAGATGGTGGACAAGCTAAAAGCAGAGGGGTTGGAAGAATATATTCGTCAAACAACGGGTCTTATTCCGGATGCATATTTTTCCGCTACAAAAATTGCGTGGATTTTAGACCATGTTCCCAATGCTCGGGAGCGTGCAAGAAAGGGCGAGATTCTGTTTGGCACGGTGGACAGCTGGTTAATTTGGAAACTTACATCCGGCAAGGTACACGTTACAGACTATACCAATGCTTCCAGAACAATGCTTTTTAATATCCGCACACTGGAGTGGGATGACACTTTGCTGAAAAAATTGGATATACCAAAAGAGATGCTGCCACAGGTAAAAGGAAGTAGTGAGATCTATGGTTACACTACCATTCAAGGGGAGCAGATACCGATTGCGGGAATTGCCGGAGATCAGCAGGCTGCGTTGTTTGGTCAGTGCTGCTTTGAAAAGGGTCAGGCAAAAAATACATATGGAACAGGTTGTTTTTTGTTGATGAATACCGGAGAAACAATCTGTACCAGTAAAAACGGTTTGCTGACAACGATTGCCATTGGTCTGGACAAAAAAGTTCAGTATGCACTGGAAGGCAGTGTTTTTGTAGGCGGAGCGGTCATTCAGTGGATTCGAGATGAGATGCGTTTTATTACCGAATCAAAAGATGCAGAATATTATGCTCAAAAGGTGGAAGATACAGGCGGAGTTTATCTTGTTCCGGCTTTCACAGGTTTGGGAGCACCGTACTGGGATATGTATGCACGAGGTTGTATTGTCGGGCTTACAAGAGGAACCAGAAGAGAACATATCATTCGGGCTGCACAAGAATCAATTGCATATCAAAGTTATGACCTTGTTTGTGCAATGGAGAAAGATACCGGGGTGAAAATCAGAGAATTGAAGGTAGACGGCGGTGCAAGCCGTGATTCGTTCTTGATGCAATTTCAAGCAGATATTTTGGACTGCGAAGTTCGCCGTCCGATGATTCGGGAAACGACGGCATTGGGAGCTGCCTATCTTGCAGGTTTGTCTGTTGGCGTTTGGAAAGATAAAGAAGAGATTCGCAGTTTGTGGAACTGTGATATTACCTTTGCTTCTCAGATGCAGCAGAAAAAAAGAGAACAGCTTTTGCACGGTTGGCACAAAGCCTTAAACCGAAGTATGGGTTGGGCAGAAGAAAGATAGAAAGATAAACAAAAGAGGTGAAGCGGATTGCTTCACCTCTTTTATTTATGATAGCAGAAAATGACAGAGTTTAATAAGGCTGTCAGGGGAAAAGGCATCGGAAAAACAAAATTCTTCAAGCAGGGCATCCAAGTTTTCGTTGGAATATTCAATCTCTTTTGAAAAAGCCTTGATGTTTCTGATTTGGTCAGAAAGAGAAAAGCTGCCTTGTTTTGCAAAATCTTCGAGCCCTAACAGGAATAAAAACAAGACAGCAAACACAGAAAGGCTAATATAGGAAAAGAGATTGCCGTCCCGAACAGATTTCATGAGGTAGCGATAGAGAAAATATACGCAAAGATGTTCATATTCATACAAAAAATCTTGGCGAAGCAAGAGAAACTCATCCTTCTTTAAAATGAGATCTGGAAGCTGTTGGGATAATTTAGAAAGACGGGCAGACCATTGCGGATCAATCGGTTCCAGTGTTTGCAGAAAATGAAGTATCTGAGAAAGCTGTTCGATACAATCGGAAGTATCAAGAGAAAAATAAAATGGGGCAGAAGGTAAAATCTGGTTTAGTTCGGCAAAATTTTCAGTTTCCTCACTTTCTTCCAATGCTTCTGCAACAAGATCAGCTGTAAAAATCAATCCCTGCAAACGCTGAAACAAAGGAAGGCTGCGATTTTGTAGCATGGTAAATATTTTTTGACGCAGATTTATCATAACATCGAACAGCGGTTTATTAAAAGGGGCAGTGTCTGCTTCTTCGTTAATGATGCTGCCGGAAAAAGAGAGAGGCTCAGAAGAAGAAAGTAAAAGCCGAACAGCTTCTTCACAACACAGTCCCAAACCGCTTTCTTTGTAATCTCCAAACCATTCATGAAAGCGCGGATGCTCTGTACAAATTTCGCAAAGGTGCTCCTCTCCAAGATTGGTGAAAATATCGCAGAGATTTTGCTTGTTTAAAAAAGGGCAACGTTCGTCTTTATCTAAAATAAAGTGAGGAGTATCTTTGCGGGAAATTTGTGTCTGTAATCGAACAGAAAAATTGGACTGTACAGATTGATAAAAAGCGTCAGTTTGTGGATCGATGTCAATTTCCCAGCCGATGCAGCAATTATCCGAACAGTGGGAAGCGGTGCATTGAAAATCCGGATAGAAAGAAGGATAAATTTGTTTCATAACAGCCTCCATCTCAGTAAAATTTTGCTTTCAGTATAACATTTAACATTCCCTTTGTCCAACCGAGAATAGTTTAACCAATCTTTAACTCTATTAAGAATGCAGACTTTACACAGAAGAATTAAAATGTAAGTGCAAAAGGAAATGTGAAAAACAAGGAGAGTGTATTTATGAAAACAAAGAAGATTGTTTCAAGAGTAGCGGCTGCCGCACTTGCCGGTACTATGTTGCTTAGCTGTGCATATGCAGCAGGTACAAACCCTGCTGACAGCAAAACGGTAGGAACCTTATCGGCTGCTGCACAGAACACCAAAACAGTAAACAAAACAACAAACAACAAAAAACCAAAATATGTATTCCTGTTTATCGGAGATGGTATGAGCTACCCACAGTTCCAGGCAGCTTCTGACTATCTGGGTGCATTAGAAGATCAGGATAACGATAACATTCTGGATGGAAACAAGCCTTTGAGCTTTATGAATTTTCCAATTGCAGGTTCAGCAGTAACTTATGATTCTACCTCATTCTGTCCGGATTCCGCTTCCACAGCAACATCCATTTCTACCGGTCACAAAACCTATTCCGGTACCATCAACATGGATGAAAGCATGACAGTGAAATATGAAACAATTGCAGAACAGCTTAAAGACGAAGGCTATGAAATCGGTGTTGTTTCTTCTGTAAACCTCAATCATGCTACACCGGCTGCATTTTACTGCCACCAGCCAAGCAGAAACAATTACTATGAAATTGGCGAAGAGTTGATTGCTTCTGACTTTGATTACTTTGCAGGCGGAGCTTTGCTGAAACCAAACGGTGCAGACGGAGATAAAAAAAGCCTGTATGACAGAGCAAAAGATGCAGGATATAAAGTTGTAAACACACAGGCAGAAGCAGAAAAAATCAGTGCAGATGATGAAAAGGTACTTCTGATTAGCGAAAAACTGGCAGATAGTGACGCTATCTCCTATGAAAATGACCGTGCAAAAGACGAGTGGGCTTTGGCTGATTATGTAGATAAAGGTATCGAAGTTTTATCTGATAATGACAAAGGCTTCTTCATGATGGTTGAAGGCGGTAAAATTGACTGGGCTTGCCATGCAAACGACGCAGGTTCCGCTATCAATGACACCATTGCATTAGCAAATGCAGTAAACGAAGCAGTTGATTTTGCAAACAAACATCCAGATGAAACTCTGATTCTGGTAACAGGTGACCATGAAACAGGTGGTTTGACCATCGGTTATGCAGGTACTGACTATGATACTTACCTGACAAATCTGAAAAACCAGAAAATTTCTTACGCAAAATTTGACAGCGACTATGTAAGCAAATATAAAGAAAACAACACTTCATTTGAAAATGTAATGAAAGATGTTGAGAAATTGTTCGGATTGAAACTGACAGGAGCAGAGAACGACAAATTGGTTCTGACAGATTATGAAACAGGACTGCTGAAGGATGCTTATAAAAAGACAATGTCCGGCAAAGAAGTAGATTCCAAAAATCAAAAAGAACATGTTCTGTATGGAACTTATGAGCCACTCACTGTAACAATCACTCATCTGCTCAACAATAAATCCGGTATCGACTTTAGCTCTTACTCTCATACAGGTCTTCCGGTAGCAGTATTTGCAAAAGGTGTAGGTCAGGAAAAATTCGGCGGATATTATGATAACACTCAGATTTATCATAAACTGGCAGATTTGATGGACATTCACTAAATAAAGCATCATCGGAAAATATTAAATAACTACAAAAAGCGGATGATTGTCGTCCGCTTTTTGTGATGAGAAAGGTTTTGCATGAAAAAATATTTCACAAAAGAGAAGCTGCAATATCATCTTCCTGTTTGGGTGTGTTTAATATTTATTTTACTCTTAATTTGTTTGCCAACAGGATACCAAGAGATTTATCGTGAAGCAGAACAATGCGTAGCAAAGGTGCTTTCGGTTGATAACAGTTCAATCATTGATACAGGATTGGTTCGCTCGGGAGAGCAACGCTGCGAATTAAAGATAGTAAACGGAAAATTTAAAGATAGACAGACAAAGGGCGTAAATATGCTCAATGGTTCTTTGGAGCAGGATAAATTATTTGCACCGGGGGACAAGGCACAAGTTGTGGTCAGTCATAACGGGGACGAAATTTTAATGGTGACAATGATTGACCATGACAGAATATCGGCAGAAATAGCAATGGGATTACTTTTTATTGCATTTTTAGTTTTGTTTGCCGGAAGAACAGGTATCAGAGCTGTTCTGAGTTTTATTTTGACAATTTTGACAATATGGAAAATTTTAATTCCATCGTATTTAAAAGGATATAACCCTATCTGGATCGGTATTGCATTTACTTTGATTTTGAGTGTGTTGATTATTGCATTAGTATATGGATTTGACCGCAGATGTGCATCGGCAGTTTCAGGAACATTTTTAGGTGTCTTGGTTACCTGCGTTTTGGGAACCATTTTTACAAACCTATTCCAAATTCATGGTGCGGTAATGTCGTCCTCAGAAAGCTTATTATATTCTGGTTATCAAGATTTAAATTTAACTCGTATTTTTATGGCATCTATCTTTATAGGAGCGTCCGGAGCATTGATGGATCTGTCGGTGGATATTACTTCGGCTGTTTGTGAAGTTGTGGAGAAGAAGCCGGATATTGGATGGAAAGAAGCGGTAGCATCGGGTATGAATGTTGGTCGTGCTGCAATGGGAACGATGACAACAACCTTGTTGCTTGCATATTCCGGTGGGTATATTGCGTTGCTTATGGTGTTTATGGCACAAGGAACGCCTATTATCAATATCTTAAATTATAAATATGTAGCGGCAGAGATGATACATACAGTAATCGGTTCCTTCGGTTTGGTAACAGTGGCACCATTTACTGCATTGTGTGCAGGTGTTTTACTGCCAAATCGTTCAAAGCAACTTAAAGAAAAAGAAATATAGAAAAAAATAGGCTGAAAGCGTTTGCTTTCAGCCTATTTTTGGTATGCCCGATGCGATTCGAACGCACGACCTTCAGAGTCGGAGTCTGACACTCTATCCAACTGAGCTACGGGCACATAAACAATATAACTTAATTATTATAACACATATTTCTCAAAAAAGTAAAGAGTAAATTATACAGATAAAGACTTTCTGAAACTTTAAATGGAACCCCAAAATTAAACCAACAGATAATGAAAAGTAATATAATAAAAGAATGATTAGACTATAAGCAAGGAAAAGAATGTTGTTTAGATGATATAGAAAGTTTTCAAGATAAGCAAAACCCCGCATAAAAAAGGGAAAAAAGGAGAAGAGAGGAAAGAATTCCCTCTCTTTTTTTCAAAAAAATCGATTTTTTTGAAAAAAAGTGTTGACAAAAGGAAAATAG
>JAHHTY010000038.1 GCA_020024325.1 Negativibacillus sp. | reverse complement strand
TTACCCTCATTTTTATACCTCATTTTCACACAGGGATGGTATCGCCGTTTCTTTATTTTTGTGGTATAATATTTTTGTCCCAATTTTGTAAAAAAACATTCACCCCATTGACATAGAGCGAAAGGAGCATTGCCATGGCACTTGACGGTGCTTTGCTGCGCCAAATTAAACACGAGCTCAGCTCGACTCTTCTTGGTGCGCGCATTGATAAAATACACCAATTTTCCCGCGAAGAAATGATTTTTGTTTTGCGGCTTGTTCAGCCTACCGCAGACGGAAACCGCACTGCAAAACTTTATCTGTCTGCCGGAGCAGACAGCCCCCGCATCCACCTGACTTCATCTTCTTTTGAAAATCCCAAAGCTCCACCGATGTTTTGTATGCTGATGCGAAAACATCTTGGAAGCGCAAAACTGTTAGAGATTCGTCAGATCGGTTTAGACCGTATCTTGCATTTAATTTTTGAAACCAGAAACGAGATGGGAGATCTCATTCAGCTTACAGTAGCTATCGAGATTATGGGACGCCACTCCAACATTATTTTGATTGACGAAAATGGCAGAGTTATCGACTCCATCAAACGAATTGACGATACCATGTCCTCGGTTCGCCCCATTCTTCCCGGGGTTCGCTATACCCTGCCCCCTGCACAAGATAAAATTGACCTTGTTTCCTGCACTCCGGAACAGGTGGAGCAAAAGCTGCGTCAGGGCAAAGATGTTCCCCTTTCCAAGGCGATTCTGGCTGCCGTTCAGGGCGTATCCCCCATTGTCTGCCGTGAAGTTGCAAACTATGTATTCGTCGGCGACGACCGAGTGGTTTCCCAGATGACCGACAACCACTTTGACCGCCTGCGATTTTTCCTTGCAAGGCTCATCGACACTGTGAAAAACTGCGACGGTGTTCCCACCAGCGTCATCGACTCCCGCAAAAAGCCGATAGACTTTTCTTTCATGGACATCCACCAATATGGCGGAACAATGTTCACTCGCAGCTATGACAGTTACAGCCACCTGCTGGACGACTTTTATACCCAGCGTGACAACATTCAAAGAATGCGTCATCGCAGTGCCGACCTTCTCAAAATTCTTGCAAACACCGCCGACCGAATTTCCCGCAAACTGAATCTGCAAAAGAAAGAACTTGCCGAATGTTCTGACCGTGAAACATTAAAAATCTACGGTGATTTAATCAGCGCAAACCTTTACTCTATCCAAAAGGGCGACCGCTCTGCTACTCTCATAAATTTTTATGACGAAAGTCAGGCAGAAGTCACCATTCAGCTTGACCCAAGAAAAACTCCGGCACAGAATGCACAAAAATATTACGGTGAATACCGCAAAGCAGACACTGCCGAGAAAAAACTGCGGGAGCTGATTGAAGAAGGGGAACAAGAAGCACTCTACATCGACTCGGTTTTTGACGCTCTCACCCGAGCACAAACCAACGACGAATTAACTGCTATCCGCACAGAGCTTGCAGAGCAGGGCTATCTGCGTAAAAAAGGAGCTTCGGCAAAAAAAGGAAAAGAGCCGAAACTTTCCCCCAAGAGATATATTTCTGATGATGGGTTCACCATTCTGATTGGCAGAAACAATGTCCAAAACGACCAACTCACCCTGAAGGACGCCCGTGGTCGCGATGTGTGGTTCCACACCAAAAATATTCCGGGCTCCCACACCATTGTCATAAGTGATGGTAAAGAAGTGCCCGACACCACCCTGCACCAAGCAGCAATTCTGGCTGCCACAAATTCTAAAGCAGCAGAATCTTCTCAGGTTCCTGTTGACTATACCTTAATCAAAAACGTGAAAAAGCCTCGAGGTGCAAAACCCGGCATGGTTATCTATGTAAGTTACCAGACCGCCTATGTAACCCCTGACCTTGAGCTGGAAAAACGCCTGTCGGCAGATTAAATGTTAGTCTTACATAACAGGACTTCAAAGAAAATTTTTTGGGGTCCTGTTATTGTTCTGCTTTCAGCAACAAAAAGACTGATTGAATTTTTAAAAATTATACTAATTGTTATATTTTGCATACAGTAAAGAAAAAGCTCCTTAGAAAAAAACTAAGGAGCTTTTATCATTACTCATCAGTATCGGGAATCTGTGCACATTTTCTTTTATAATAGAAGATAAACATCAACGCTGTCAGTGTCCAAGAAATCGGATAGCTGTAAATGATTGTATCAATCACTGGTTTAAATGGCACAACAAACCAAACCCACAGTATTCTCAAAACACAAACACCGCCACAGGTCATCAGCATCGGCACTAAAACATCTCCGGTTCCACGCAATGCTCCGGAATATACCTCGATAAAAACATACACTGCATAGGCAGGTGCCATCAGTGTCATCATGTGCGTACCAATTTCAATAACAGCAACATCAGAGGTAAACATCTGGTAAACATACTTTCCAAGAATCAGGAACAACACACTGATAACAATAGATGTTCCCATTGCCATACCAATGCAGATACGCACACTCTTTCTCATTCGGCCAAATTTTCTTGCTCCATAGTTTTGACCCACAAAGGTGGTGATGGAAATACCAAAAGCACTGATTACCATCCAAAAGAAAGCGTCGATTTTTCCGTAAGCAGTCCATGCTGCCATCGTATTTGTGCCAAAGGAGTTCAGCGACGTTTGGATAATAATATTTGAAAAGCTATACATTACCGACTGCAAACCTGTCGGAAGACCGATCTTCACCAACAGCTCCAAAGCAACCGAATGGAAGCGAATCTTTTTAATATCCAGCTTAAATATATCGGTAGAACGATAAAGTGCCAACGTCACCATCACCGCACTGACTCCCTGTGCAATCACAGTCGCAAGCGCAGCACCTGCAACCCCCATATGAAAATGCACAACCAATAGCACATCCAACACAATATTGATGATACAGCAAACAATGAGGTAATATAGCGGACGTTTAGAATCTCCGACTGCACGCAGGATACTGGAGCCAACATTATAGATAAATACAAAAAGAATACCGATAAAATAAATTCTTAAATAGGTTGTGGAAGGTCCAATTACATCCGGGGTCGTGTTCATAAGTTTCAATAAAATCGGTGACAGCCCAATGCCCAAAACAGTGATAACAATACTGCCTACAATAGAAAAAGCAAAGGCAGTATGCAGCGCATTTTGCAGCTCTTCTTTTTGCCTTGCCCCATAGTACTGTGAAATAACGACCGTTGCCCCCGATGAAAGACCAACGAAAAATCCTACAATTAAGTTGATAATCTGGCTGGTGGAGCCGCCAACCGCCGCCAAAGCCTCCGTTCCGACAAAGCGTCCTACAACAATTGCATCGGCGGTATTATAAATCTGCTGAAAAAACGTTCCCAAAACAATCGGGAAGAAAAAAATTAACAGCTGCTTCCAAATCACTCCATGAATAATTTGGTTTTCCTTACTCTCTATCTCTTGCATATAAAAAATTCTCCTCTCATCAGTCTAACCCTGTATTTTGTATAATCTACTGAATCAAAATTGTTATCCACACGATTTCCCCTTGGTTGATGTCTTGCTTTCTGTTTATGCTGTTGGATTTATGAAACATTACCTCATCTTTACATCGTTTTCCAGATTTTAGTTGTACCGGTGCAGATGTTGGTTGATTTATTCTACTGCATTTCAATCTTTCCTTATATTTATATATCATATCTTATTAAAATTGTCGAGAGAAATTTTCACTTTTCTTGCAATAATCGCTTGACATTAACGCTGCGTCATAGATTATCATAAAAATTACCGGAGGTGCATCAATGGAATATACTGTTCACAAACTAGCACAGATTGCAGGTCTTACTCCCCGCACACTGCGCTGGTACGACAAAATCGGTCTGCTTCATCCTGCCCGAGTAAGTGAAGGGGGTTATCGTCTATACAGCGATGTAGAAGTGGACCGTTTGCAGGAGATTTTGCTCTACCGTGATATGGGAATTCCCCTCAAAGAAATTTCCTCTATGCTCAGCCAAAATCCTGAGCAACGACAGCAAAAGCTAAACGAGCATCTGCTTTATCTTCAACAAGAACATAAGCGGTTGGAAAAGTTAATTCAAACGGTGGAGCATACCCTTCAATCAACACAAGGAGGATACCAGATGAATATTAAAGAAAAATTTGAAGGATTTAAAAAGGAAAAACTTGCTGAAAACGAGCATAACTATGGAGAAGAAATTCGCGCAAAATATGACAGCAAGATTGTGGAAAGCAGCAACAACGCTTGGCTTAATTTAAAGCAAGATGAATATCAAGAAATGAAAGATATAGAAGAACAAATTCTTTCAAGCTTAGAACAAGCTGTTCGCAATCATGCAGACCCTTGCAGCAGTATTGGTACAGAGATCTACAAACTGCATCAAAAATGGTTAAATTTTACCCTCAAAGATTATACAAACGAAGTACATATTTCTCTTGCAGAAATGTATGTTTCCGATCCACGATTTACAGCTTATTATGATCGCAATGTCAAAGG
Organism: Negativibacillus sp.; assembly: GCA_020024325.1. Taxonomy (GTDB): domain Bacteria; phylum Bacillota; class Clostridia; order Oscillospirales; family Ruminococcaceae; genus Negativibacillus. Next base: position 15,129 of record JAHHTY010000038.1, on the reverse strand, counting down.
CTGTGCTGTCTTTTTGCAGGATGTCATCATTGCAAACACAAAACAAAAGGTTAATGAAAATAATCTCATCCTGTAAAGATACCTTTATAGGCGCCGAAAAGTAAAAAAGTATGTGGAATTCTGACATCGGATAAGAAGGCAATTTAGAGATTATAAAAAAGGAGTGTATCAAAAAATCAATACACTCCTTTTTGCATTTAAGCTATCCGATAAATTTATAAATTTCTTTCATAGCAAATTTCCTGTGTTTCAAAGCAGGGTTTTATTTTTCCGTATGTAACAAAACCTTGATTCTCGTAAAATTTTCTGGCTCTGTTGTTGTCTGCAAACACCCAAAGCATTACCTTTGTATATCCGGCATTTTTAATATCTCCCAATACCTTTTCCATCATTTTTGTTCCATAGCCTTTTCTCCAGTTATCTTGCAGACTGTGGATAGAAATGAGTTCCGCATAATCAATCATATCATCATCCCTAGACTTATCCCACCAGGCGATACAGTGCGGATTGCCATTTACTTCTAAGATATAGCCATTGCCGATATTCTCATCCAGCAATCTCTTATACATTTCTGTGGCACGACTGATCTTTGTGTTTTTGTACAAGATTTCTTCGGGAAGGATATCCTTAAATGCAGCTTTCCAGCTTTCAGTTTGTATATATGCCAGATGATTTTCGTCGCCTACCCGAACTTTCCTAATTATATAATCCATATTGACAACAACACCAATCTGTAAATTTTGATTTCACGCTTTGAGTATAGACTCCACAACAGTTAAAAGCAATATTGCAACTTTTCGTCATCTTTGCAAGAACACTTTTTATACTCCGAGTAAAATAAGCGCACCTGTCAGGCGAAAACTTCTAAAACTTTTTCTGAAAATCTGCTTACAAAACATATGTAAATCCATTGTTCTTTCTGCTATGAAATTCCATTTGCCAGAACCTGCCCGAAAGAAAGTTATGCCATTTTCTGCTGCATTTCGGAGTAAAGCAGCAAAGGCAAACACTGCTGCAATGCTTTATCTGAATCATCACTCTTAAAACTTCCGTTTTGTTTGTTCGCAGTATCAAAAGTTCTGGATTTTTCCATCTGAATCAGAGATTCTGTAAAAAGCATCTGTTCATCACACTCTAAAGCAATCAAAGCTGTCAACGCATATACTGCCGGGGATTCATAATTATAACGCTCCAGTACTTTTCCGTCCTTACTATATTTAGCCTTGATTCCGTTACCTTCTACTGCCTTGCGCAGCCATTCAATAGTCTGTTTTTTAACCTTTCCCTGCTGTGCCAGATGATAAACGGTCATCAAGGACTCGGTCATATCAATATTTCCGGAAGAGTAAGAGTTGTTCTCGGTGTTGTATTCTGTTTTATACATTGGGAATTTTTCGCTGATATATCCCTTTTGTACAACCTCTAATGCTGCCTGAGAGAGTTTTCGGTTTTGCAGTAACCCAAGCGCACTCAAATCAAGATCACTAAGTTTTACTGTTCCATTCAATCTATTTCCCGGGAAATAACGGTTTACAATCCGGTGTTTCATATCCAAACTATCCACTTCATAACCTCTCCATCCAGAAAAAGCACGAAGCATTCTTAAATCATTTCCAAGATTTTCGGTTGTGCCCCCATTTTCAGCAATCCACTCTCTTTGCTGATCAAGCAGCTCCGGGTTCAAGGTATTTGCAGCATATTCCGCAAGCAGGCTTTGTGCCGGGGAATCGGTCTTGCTGGATTTAAGACTTCCATCTTGTTTGAGAAGATTTTTTCTCAGATAATCAAACGTTGCATGATCTGCACCTTTGGTTGCATAATCAATCATTGCCCTCAAATGTCCCTGAGATTTAATAATGTTTGGATAGCAAACAACTGCTTTCCCCTGTGGGTCCAAGATGATGGTAGTAGGAATTTGCACAATACCGACTGAGTTTGAGAATTTTAAATCCTTATCATATACAACCGGCAAGCCAATATTTTTATTTTTAATAAATGCAGCTCCGCTTTGTAGATCTTCTTTGTGTCCGTCTACACGGTCAACCAGATACCACTGAACATTGCTGTAATCCTTTAAAACTTCTTTGAGTTTTGGAAGATATGAAAATTCCTCTTGACAATCTGAGCACCAGCTTGCCCAATAGGTCATTATTGTGTACTGTCCTTCTTTTGGCTGAATTTTGATTGCAGTACCTTTTTCATCACAAAACTTATCTAATGCTACCGTCTGTCCAATCAACATTCTTTCGGGGTATCCTGTATGACGTTTATCTGCTGCACTTGCAGAAACGCTCATCATCATCGGCATCAAAACAACTCCGACACAGAATATACTGATAAATTGACGAATTTTCTTAGCAAAAAACATATATTTTTCCCCCTTATATTTTTAGATTCTTTTTTATCACTATACACTTTTCTTATATCTGCGTCAAGTGTCAATATATCTTTCATATAACAGTATTGCCCGGGGAATATCCCCGAGCAATACTTCTTCTGTTAATATCCGATTTGTTCCATTGAAGCGTCCTGATTAACCCATGTTTCATAAACGTCAATTAAGCGATAGGTGTCCTTTGTGTCACGAACAACAACCTTTTCAATTCCCGCATTGATGATCAAACGCTTGCACATTGCACATGGATTTGCATTCTCTACATAACTTCCATCTTTGTATTCCAGCCCTACCAGATACAAAGTACTTCCAATCATTTCGGAACGTGGTGCACTGATAATAGCATTTGCTTCTGCATGAACCGATCGACACAGTTCATAACGCTCGCCTCTTGGAACATTCAGCTTTTCTCTGGTACAATAGCCCAGGTCACAGCAATTTTGTCTTCCTCTTGGTGCACCCACATAGCCTGTCGAGATAATTTCATCATTCTTTACAATGATTGCACCAAAATTTCGACGCAGGCAGGTTCCCCTTGCTGCCACTGTTTGGGCAATATCTAAATAGTAATTGATTTTGTCTACCCTTTTCATAAAACCTTCCCTTTTCCATTTACCGATTTGTGTTGCTACTGATTCTTTCCCATAAAACCAATCCCAATCATTTTAGGACCGCTGTTAATGCAGACGGAGCATCCAACATCACTGACAAAAACAGGCTCCTTTTCTGTCATGGAATAAATCATTTTCTGCATATCTTCTTTTGCCCCTTCCTGCGTGCCGGTCAGCATCAGATACGGGGATTTCGGGTCGATATTTTCAGAAAGAATCTGTGCCATTTTTTGCATAACGGCTTTGTTGCCCCTAGGTTTTGCGATAATTTTCATTTCACCGTTTTTAATCTGAATCAGTGGACGAATTCCCAAAGCCTCGCCCACAATGGCGGAAGCGCAGCTGATTCTGCCTGATTTTTTTATGTACTCAAAAGAAAATGCAGTAAAATAAATTTCCAATCGTTCAAGCCAATCTTTTATTGTGGCTGTAATTTCTTCTACACTCTTTCCTTGCCGTGCCATATATGCTGCTTTCATAACCGGGAAACCGTAACCGAGTGAAAATGTTTTGGAATCAATGATGTGTATGTTGATTTTTCCCTGTGCCTGTGGGCAGTTATCAAAAAAAAGTTTTACTGCATCTATGGAACGCAGATAAGTGGCAGAAGCATTTGAAGAAATACCCACCAAAATAATATCAGTATAGCCTCTCTGAAACGCTTCGTAGTATCGTTCACAGTATGTAATCGGAGAAATCTGAGAGGTTGTTGGAATTTCCTTCGCATTTGCCAGAATATCATAAAATTCTGCCGGAGTAAAGTCCACTCCTTCCAGATACCCTCTGCCATCCACAGCAATCGGATTTGGAATAACATCAATACCCAGCTGTTTTGCTACTTCGTTTGGTAAATCCGACGCGGAATCTGTCATAATTTTAATACTCTGCATGAGCTACCTTCCTTTTCTTATTTTACATTCTTATTCGCCAAAGTTTCTGCTTTCTCCTTTTTACTTTTAAGCATATAAATAACAGTTTAACCAATTCCCTTTACCTGTTCAACCTTTTTTTAAAATTTTATAGTTTGTTCATTCTGTACTACATATTCCCTCTATCTCCACCTTTCTTTTTTGCAGTGTTTAGCGTATAATAAAAGTAAAATAAACGGAAGCAAAAGTTTTCTAAAAAGAAAGGGTGTTTTTATGTCTGTTCCCACTCCACACAACAATGCCAAATTAGGTGACATTGCAAAAACAGTACTGATGCCGGGTGATCCACTGCGTGCAAAGTTACTTGCCCAAACTTATCTGACAGATGCTGTCTGCTATAATCAGGTACGTGGTATGCTGGGCTATACCGGAACATTTCAGGGAGTTCCTGTTTCGGTGCAAGGCAGCGGCATGGGAATGCCTTCTATGGGGATTTATTCTCACGAGTTGTTCAATTTTTATGGTGTGGATTCTATCATCCGCATCGGTTCTGCCGGGGCTGTTGACCCGTCTTTAAAAATAGGAGATATTGTTGTAGCTATGTCCTCTTGTACTACCTCCAGCTATGCTGCACAGTACCATCTGCCCGGTTCATTTGCTCCAACTGCAAGCTTTGATCTTGTCAGACGTGCAGTGCAAAGCTGTGAAGAAAAAGCTCTTCGATATAAAGTTGGAACTGTACTGACTTCCGACTGGTTCTATGATGAATCGCAGGGGCTTCCGGAATGGCAGAAAATGGGTGTTCTTGCCGTTGAGATGGAGTCCGCTGCCTTATATATGGAAGCTGCCCGTGCAAAAAAACAGGCTTTGTGCCTTTTGACCATCTCTGACAATCCGTTTACCGGGGAAGCTGTTTCTGCTCAAGTGCGCCAGAATGCTTTTACACAGATGATGGAAGTCGCTCTTTCTCTGGTAAAATAAAGCTTCTGTATTTTTCTAAAGGAGGAAGTTTGGATGAAACGTGTATTTTTAATTGTATTAGATAGTTTCGGTGTAGGTCAGCTGCCTGATGCCCAAAAGTATGGTGATGAGGGCAGCAATACCCTTGCAGCTTGTCTTTCAACCGGACTATTACAGGTTCCAAACCTTCAAAAATTGGGGTTGTTTAATATTGACGGTCTTTCCACCAACGAATCTTTCCCACATCCCGAAGGGTCTTTTGGACGTATGGCAGAACTTTCTGCCGGAAAAGATACAACAACCGGGCACTGGGAGTTGATGGGACTGGTATCCTCTAAACCGATGCCAACCTATCCGAATGGATTTCCAAAGGATGTCATTGATGAACTGAGCCGACGCACAAAACACGGTATACTCTGCAATCGACCATACTCCGGCACACAGGTTATCCAGGACTATGGAATGCAACACATTCGTACCGGTGACTTGATTGTATATACTTCCGCCGACAGCGTGCTTCAAATTGCGGCTCATGAGGAAATTGTTTCGTTAAATGAGCTGTACCACTGCTGCGAAATAGCCAGAGAAATCATGCAGGGCGAACATGGTGTTGGCAGGATTATTGCACGTCCGTTTGTCGGAAACTGTCCCGGAGAATTTACACGAACTGCAAATCGTCGGGATTTTTCTCTTGTTCCTCCACAGGAAACTTTGTTGGACTCTTTAAAACAACATGGTCTTGAAACGATCGGCGTCGGAAAAATTTCCGATATCTTTGCCGGAAAAGGCATCTCCAAAAAAATTGTCACTCATTCAAATCAAGAAGGTATCTTAAAAACACTGGAACTCTGCGATCAGGAATTTAACGGACTGTGCTTTGTTAATCTGGTTGATTTTGATATGCTGTATGGTCATCGCAATGATGCAGAGGGCTATGCAAATGCTTTGAACCGTTTTGATGAAGCTTTGGACGACCTGATTCCGATGCTTCAAGATGAAGATTTGCTGATTATCACCGCCGACCACGGCTGCGACCCTTCCACTCCGTCCACCGATCATAGCCGAGAATATGTTCCTGTTTTATGTTACGGCAAAAATGTTCAAGGCGGGGTCAACCTTCATACCCGTGCATCCTTTGGTGATCTGGCTGCCACAATTGCCGATTATTTTGGAATTACATTTCCTAAAAAGCATAGTTTTGCATTTCCCGGGAAATTTTCCTCTTTTGCAGACTTATTATTTCCAAATTCTGCAAAGCCTCTCTAAAAACAATCTTCCGAGCCAAATTATACGAAACGTATAATTTAGCTCGGAACAAATATTCTGTAACAGCGACCGTAAGAGGTGATTACATTGTATGAAAAGCGTTTAATCGAACTTGCATTAGATGCTCGAAACCGTTCTTATTGCCCTTATTCTAACTTTGCAGTGGGAGCTGCGTTGTTATGTCAGGACGGAACTATCTATACCGGATGCAACATTGAATCTTCCGCTTATACTCCAACCATCTGTGCTGAACGAACTGCTATTTTTAAAGCGGTATCCGAAGGAAAACGGGAATTTATCTGCATGGCAGTTGCCGGCGGACGAACAGATGCGGATATTCTTCCCATTACCACCCCATGCGGAGTGTGCCGTCAGGTCATGATGGAGTTTTGCAATCCTCAAACTTTCCTGATTTTCTGTGCTTCTTCCGCCGAAAATTATAAAGCTTATACCCTTGCACAGCTTCTTCCCAAAGGCTTTGGTCCTAAGAACCTTGGATATTAAATTCCCTTTGCCCATTTTCTAAAGAAAGCTGTGGCAACCGCAAAAGAACTATGCTATAATAGACTGATTGATTTCTCTCTTTGAAAGGAGCTTTTCATGGAAAATCTTTCCAACATTTCGGTAATTCGAGATGTTCTTTCCCGCCACGGATTTTCTTTCTCCAAAGGACTGGGACAAAACTTTTTGATTAACCCAACAGTCTGTCCAAGAATGGCAGAAATGGGAAATGCACAGCCCGGTTGGGGTATGATTGAAATTGGAGCCGGTGTCGGTGTTTTGACTGCGGAGCTTGCCGAGCGTGCAGACAAGGTAGTTTGCATCGAAATTGACAGCCGACTGCTGCCGATTTTAGATGAAACATTATCAGAATATGACAACATCAAAATTGTAAATGAGGACGTATTAAAGGTAGACCTGCACAAACTGATTGCTGAGGAGTTTCCGAATATGCCGGTTGCCGTTTGTGCAAACCTGCCCTATTATATCACTTCACCAATCATCATGAACTTGCTGGAATCCCGTTTGCCGATTTCTTCACTGACCGTTATGGTTCAAAAAGAAGCTGCACAACGCATCTGTGCACAGCCGGGCAGCCGTGAAGTAGGTGCTGTATCCATTGCAGTACGTTACTACTGTGAACCCCAAGTTCTTTTTCAGGTATCCAGAGGGTCCTTTATGCCTTCCCCTGATGTAGACTCGACCGTAATCCGTTTGGATATCCGCAAAGAGCCTGCTGTGCAGGTAAACAAGGAACACGACTTTTTCCGTGTTGTGAAAGCAGCATTTTCTCAGCGCAGAAAAACACTTTCTAACACGCTTTCCTCCGGTTTAGGCATCCCCAAAGCTCAGGCAATCGAGCTGCTGGAGCGGGCAAATGTTCCTTCCAATTTGCGTGCTGAACAACTTTCTATGCAGCAATTTGCTGACATTGCAAACGCCCTTTAAAAACAGATCTCTTTATCTCTTCTGTTAAATAATGACTAAAAATAAAGCAGCCTCAGTGTATAAAAATATACCGAGGCTGCTTTATTTTTAATCTGTTAATTTCAGTTGTAATGTTACTTTTCCGCCAAGATTTGTATTACAAATCATCACCTTTCCATGATGATGTTCCGCAACACATTTTGCATAGTAAAGACCCATACCCATGTGCCCCTCACCTTGTCGGCTGGAATTGTCTGTATAAAAAACCTCACATCCGTGAGCAATAGCCTCATCGGAAAATCCCGGACCTCCATCTTGGACAACAATATTCATGGTATCGTTTTCTATCGTTGCAGACAAATAAATTTCTCCGTTTTCCGGTGTATACCGAACTGCATTATCCAAAACATTAAGCACTGCACGGTTTACGCTTTCCACTTCTATATTACAGTTTCTTTTAGGTGCATCCAAAGCCATAAATCGGATTTTCTTTGCGTCGCAAAGCTCCTTTCCCATAGCTGCCCATTCCAAAAACAAGGATTCCAAATCTACCGTTTTCCTCTTTAGTATGCGATTTTGCTGGGCAATCACCGAACGCAGCTGACCCAAATAAGACTCCATACGCTGTGCATTTCTCAAGATTGCATCTACGCTTTTGCGTTGTTCATCATTGAGAGTTTCTTCTGCCAGCAGTTCGCTGTTTCCGCTGATAACGGTCAGCGGCGTTTTTAAATCATGTGTCAACGCTGCAATTTCCTGTGTTCGCTGTTGTTCCATCAACCACTGTTCGTGCAGAGATGTTGACAGACTGTTTCGCAGCAAATCCATTGCCTGCAATATCTCTCCAAACTCACCGACATTGGTGCGATTTTGAAACGGTGTATCCAGCCGTTGCTCTGCAATCGCTTGAGTGGCAGCTGTCAAGACCTTTACATCACTGTGCAGCCTGTGTGCGTATCTGTTTGTCCAAAACACAATCACAAGTATCGCAGAAATCAGCATAAACAGCAGATTCATTAGCTGATATTCCGGCAGGTATTTCTGCATCCATTTTACAGTATACGGCAATGAAAAATCATACTGCAATACACATAGATTCCCATCAGGAAATGTTATAAATCGGTGGTACTGATTAAACGGAATTGCATACATTATACTGCTTTTATCTTTGACCGCTTTATAAAGCTGTTCTTGTTGTCGCTTGGAAAGGTTGGAATGATCTATCATCTGTCCATCTTGATCAAAACACGCCCAACGATAATAATCCGGAACTTCTGAGGGCAGCGAAGCACCGCAAGCCAATGCCTGTTCCCACTTTTGTGCCTGCATTTCTGCTGTGTTTGCCGGTAAAACCAGTCCTGATAAAAACATCAGCCAAAAAAGCAAAGCAGAAAGAATAAGGATGCAAATTAAGGAAATGCCGACAGTAATTAAGTAGTGCCAAAACAATTTTGTCAGGGTCAGTTTTCTTTTTTTCATTCGGAATCGTTCCATTGATAACCTTCTCCCCAAACAGTTTTGATGGGGTTCTCTCCCTCTAACCTGAGCTTTGCCCTTATATTTTTAATATGCTCGGTAACCGCAGAACTATCCGCCGTTCCATCGTAACCGAATACCTTTTCATAGATTTGCTCTTTACCCAGTGTCTGCCCTGCATGAAGTGCCAAATATTCGCAGATAGCATATTCGCCTCGGGTCAATTTGACAGAATGATCACAGCAAAAAAGTTCTTTTGCCCCCATATCAAAGGAAAGGTTTCCGCGAATCATTCGATTGTGAGGCGTACGCTGCTCTCTGCGAAGATGGGCGTTCACACGAGCTCTCAGTTCTCCAATGCGAAAAGGTTTTGTCAGGTAATCGTCTGCTCCCAAACCCAGTCCTACCAGGATATCGCTTTCCTGTGTCTTTGCTGTCAAAAACAAAATGGGACAATTTACCATCTTTCGGATACGTCTGCAAACTTCAAACCCGTCTTCATCAGGCATCATCACATCCAATAGGATGCAGTCTGCCCAGCGGCACAAGGCTTCGGTCAGTTTTTTTCCGGTATGCAGTACACTGACTTGGTGTCCATCTCTTTCCAAAGCTGTTTTTATTAAGTCACATACATCTGATTCGTCATCCAATACCAAAATATGTGCCACAGCAAACACCTCAATTCAATAAAAGATATACACCCCAAGAAATGGCATAGAGCAGATAAATGTGTGCCGGATAGAACACATAGAAAAATTTCTGGTGACCACTTCCTCGCTCCCCATTATAGCACAGCATCAAAAGCCCTGCAATTACACCATACCACTCATAGTATTGTGTAAACATTTGACTCCATGCAAATCCCGGAAGAGCAGATGCAAAATGCCATACACAAACAAAGAAATACAGGAAGGTAAAAGCAGAAAAAACGCAGACTTGAACTTTGCGTTTTTTTCGGAATAGATAAAGAAGAACCCCCGTAATTATGATTGGAAGAGAGGCATCCGGGTTAGAATTCCAAATCGGCAGGACGGTATATGCCACAAGCGCAGTTGGTGTTTCTAACTTAGGAAGAATAAGGATCAACAAATTTGCTAAAATAGGCCAAACGATAGGAAGAAACAAGGCTGCCATTCCTTTTGCCCACCGTTTCTGACCCAGCCAATCAATTCCTTGAAACATCACGATCAGAATAGTAAAGGCTGTCATCATGCCGTTCATCGGGAAAAATCCATCAGGTCTGCGTAAAATGCCACCAAACTGCATGAAAAATAATAGCCCGTTCATAAAAACAGAAATCAAATAAATCTTTAAAAAATACTTCTTTCGGTTATGAGTATGAGAAAACCCCTCCACCATACAGAACAAAAATAAAGGTGCAGACAACCGCCCCAACATAGAAAACCACTCCGGGACAAGCCCTGTAAAGGAGAAAAAGTAGTGAATATGGTCAAAAACCATTAAAACCAGAGCAATCATTTTCAGCGCTGTTCCTGACAATCCATTTTGAAAATATGTTTTTAGTTTTTCCATCATAAAAATTCCTTTCGTTTTTATTGGATAAATTGATGATACAAAATGAATCTAAGGAATTTATAAGGATTTTTAAAATTTATGCAGAGCTGTACAATTTTTTAAAACAGGAAGGGACAATGCATCTAAAGACGCATTGTCCCTTCCTGTTTTATTTTTACTTTTCAAAAGGATCATTGATTGTTTTCTTAGCTCCTTAAAATTATCCGAGTATCCTGCAAGGGGGTACTTATTATCTCTGCAAAATCTAGCGCATTGCCACAGCATTGCGGAAAACCACCTTGCCACCATAAGGATAAAAATCAATTCCTGAAACATCGCTTCCTAAAACAAAATAATTTGTTTCCACAAGCAGCGGATAAAGCACTGCATCATCCAGAAGAATTTTTTCTGCCGCTTCATACTGGCGAAGAATAGTCTGTTTGTCGTGGGAACTTCCTGCTTTATTCAGTGTGTTATCAAAAGCGAGATTATTGTAGGAGGTAATATTTGAAGTAGAAGAAACCCGAAAACGATTCAAAATATCAGCCGGTGTATTTGCCGATGCTTTAAACGGAACCAAAGCGATTTGATAATCTCCCATACTTAACCGAGAAGTCAGTTCATTACGGGAAACCTCCTCAATGTTAACTGAAACTGCCAACGTACCCTGCCATGCCTGCTGAAGCAAGCCACACATTGCCGGAATACCGCTGTCATCCGGAACCAGGAGCTGAATTTTACGCAGAGTATCTGCCTCCAATTCATCCATTCCGGTGCGATATGCCTGATATGCTTGCTGAGGATTATATGTATTTACGGTATCAACCGAAGTTTGCGCTGCGTATGATTCAGTAAAAAGGGAGATTGCCGGTGGAATTAGGCGGTCATAAACCCTCAAATTTTCTTGATGGCTTTCCTCTAAAAAACCATTCAAAACATTTCTGTCTAAAGAGCGGATGAAACCTTGACGTACATTTTTATTTTCAAAAGCACTGTGAGTTTGATTAAAAACAAGTGCCCAAACCACATTTTCGGTTTTTTCACAACTCATTCCCACAGATTTTGCTTTTCGATACTGCTCATAGTCGGCAAGACAACCATCAGACTTGCCATCCATCAACAGTTGAAAATGAGTTGGGGCTTCTTCTTCTCTTTCTTTTTGAGCTGCGGTTTGTACATCTCTGTCCATCAGCAGATATACTCCGGGGGATTTTACATTAGCGACATCATAATAATTTTGATTTCGTTTTAAGTAAATACGATTTCCGTTTTCCCACTGCATCAAATAAAACGGTCCGTTGGAATAGCTTTCTCGAATAGTTGCACCATATTTCCCGTTTGCCTTTTCAAACAGCTTTTTATTGCAAGGCATTGCCGAAGAATGAGCAAGGCTTTCTAAAAAAGTTGGGTCAGCATAATCCAGGGTGAACTGTACTGTAAGGTCATCTATGGCAGTTACACCCAATTCTTCTGCCGGCAGCATTCCTGATAGAACCTTATTACTATTATGTATTGAACCATAAAGAGATGCAAACGGAGAAGGGTATATATTATTAAACACTCTCTGAAAAGCAAAAACAAAATCATGTGCGGTTACCGGTGTATCCTCCTTGTCATCCCAGATCATACCCGGCTTCAGATGGAAAGTGTAGACAGTGTTGCTTTTTGATACCTCATAATTTTCAATTACACCGTTTTCCAGCTTTCCGGAAGGCTTTTGCCGCATCAAGCCCTCCATCATATTATAAATTATCAGCTGCTCGCTTTCTCTTTCGGCAAACTGGGGGTCAAGACTTCCCACTTTACCGGACAGGTCATAACGAACCAAAGACGGTTCGCTTGAGCAGGCCGTACAAGAAACAAGTATAACAAAAATCAATAACAAACAGATTCGTTTTAAAATGTGATTTTGTATAGCCAAGAAATGCAACTCTCCTCTTTGTAGTTTTAATATTCCCCGGGAAATATTTTCAGAAATATTTTTATCATTTATATTAGTAAATAAAAATTTGTGTTTTCTTATTTGAATCAACTTACAGTTTAGCATGAGAATATTTTTTTTTCAATTCCAATATTATGAAATCCGATAAATTAAAACATATTTTTACAAAATACAACATTTTCTGTGGTTCTATAAAGGTGTTTTTTCTATTAAGTATCGGAATATATTTCCTCGGAAATAATTCCGGAAATGGTTTCTGTAAAATACCATTCAATCCTGCTGCTTTTCCCCTTAAAATATGGATTTGTGATTGATAAATAATTTAATTTTTCTTTTATTCTTGCATTATTCGGTCGATAATGATACCATTATTTCATTAAAGCAAGAAAGCAACTGGGCTATTCTCTTTAATAAAACAAACTGTGTAATAAAAAGGAAAGGGCGATACGATGAAGATTGAAGAAATTTTTGGTGCTCGTGTATTTGACGACAATGTCATGCGCAAGCGTCTGCCAAAACGTATCTATGAGAGCTTATCCCGAACTCGCCGTCTGGGAGAAAACCTGGACCCAAGCATTGCCGATGCTGTTGCCTGTGCCATGAAGGACTGGGCTATTGAGCAAGGTGCAACCCATTATTCTCATTGGTTTCAGCCGATGAACAACTTTACTGCCGGAAAACACGATGCTTTTCTTTCCACCACAAATGCTGACGGACACATTTCGTTGGACTTTTCCAGCAAAGCATTGATTCAAGGTGAAGCGGATTCCTCCTCCTTTCCCTCCGGTGGATTGCGTGCCACCTTTGAAGCAAGAGGTTATACCACATGGGACCCAACCTCTCCGGCTTTTGTAAGGGACGATACCTTATTTATTCCTACGGCATTCTGCTCCTATAATGGTGAAGCTTTAGACGCCAAAACCCCATTACTGCGTTCGATGCAGGCTGTTTCCAATGAAGGTGTCCGCCTGCTGAGAGCATTAGGAGATGAAAACGTCAGCAAAATCACCCCAATGGTGGGTGCTGAACAGGAATATTTTCTTGTAGACTACAAATTATATGAACAGCGTCTTGACCTCAAAATCTGCGGTCGAACTTTATTTGGCGCAAAACCATCCAAAGGTCAGGAATTGGACGACCATTACTGTGGACGAATCCGCCTGCGTGTTGGAGAATTTATGAAAGACCTTGACAAAAACCTGTGGGAAATGGGAATTGCAAGCAAAACCAAACACAACGAGGCTGCCCCTGCACAACACGAGCTTGCACCGGAATATTCCACAGCCAATATTGCCTGTGACCACAACCAGCTGATTATGGAAACCATGCGTACTGTCAGCAAAAAGCATGGTCTTGCCTGTCTGCTGCATGAAAAGCCTTTTGCAAAGGTAAACGGTTCCGGCAAACACAACAATTATTCTTTATGCACCGATACCGGAGAAAACCTATTAAATCCGGGGAAAAATCCCGAAAGCAATCTGAGTTTTCTGTTAGTTCTATCTGCCTTTTTACGAGGGGTAGACCTTTATGCAGATCTTTTAAGAATGTCTGCTGCTTGTGCCGGAAACGACCAACGTTTAGGCGGCGGAGAAGCACCTCCTCCAATCATTTCCATCTTTTTGGGAAACCATTTAACCTCCATTCTGGACAATATCGCTAACGGCAGCAATCCAAACCAAAGCACCCGTGAAAAGATGAATATCGGTGTAGACGCTATTCCACAGTTTACCAAAGATGAAACTGACCGAAACCGCACCTCTCCTTTTGCCTTTACCGGAAACAAATTTGAATTTCGTATGGTAGGTTCTTCTCAGTCCCTTGCTTACTCTGAAGTTGTTATGAATACTTTACTGGCGGATTCTTTCCACGAATTTGCACAGCGTTTAGAGAAAGTTTCTTCTAATGGTCAGGAAGCAATTGATGAAGAAATCCGTCACATCGTAGCAGATACAATGAAAGAACACGGACGAATCATCTACAACGGAAACAACTATTCTCAAGACTGGGTAGAAGAAGCAAAACGCCGTGGACTTCCTGTTTTAAACAGCTCGGTAGATGCTTTTCAGGTACTTACTCTTCCTAAAAACATTGATTTATTTGACCGATTCCACGTGTTTTCTCCAAAAGAAACAGCTGCAAGATATGAAATTCAGCTGGAGAATTATACTCATATCATTCAAATTGAAGCTTCTACAATGCTGGAAATTGCAAGACGACAGATTATTCCAAGCTGCATCCAATACACAGGCAAGATTGCACACAGCCTGCATGAAATGCAATCATGCAAAATAAACCCAAAACTGATTGCCCAGCATCTGGAGCAACTTTCTGAGTTGACTGAACGTTCAATGCAGCTGACCGATGCTTTAGAAGAAACTCTCGACAAACTTTCCTGCACAGACAGTTGTTTTGATGCCGCTCACCACATGGGGACTACAGTTGTCCATGCTATGGAAGAACTTCGCACAGTCTGCGATAAACTGGAAACGATGGTTGACAGCAAAGACTGGCCAATGCCAACCTATACAGATCTTCTCCATCGCATCTAACCCCCCGGTTTGAAACCGGAAACTGTTTCGCGTTGTCGGTTTTGCAAAAAACGCAATCCTTTACTCGCGTTGTTCGTGTTCCGTTTTCACTGCACACTCGTTTAAAGGGCACAACGGG
>JAHHTY010000037.1 GCA_020024325.1 Negativibacillus sp. | reverse complement strand
CCCACCATGCCGGATAACCTAAATATAAAACTTATCTGGAATGCATATGTATCAATGGAAACATTGAAATTTGATCAGTCACTGACAGATATTAACTCCTTGGTGGGCAAATTGAACGGATTTGTGGAGAGTTCTTCCTCCTCTGGCGGTTCCGATGTACAGGGCAATTATATCAATAAATCTGCCAGCTTTACCATTCGTGTACCATCCGAACAGCTCAATGGGTTTATTTCTGATTTAGCCGGCTGCGGCGTTATCACAAGTCAAAACATATCCAGCGAAAATATTTCTCTGCAATATGCAGACACGGAAGCAAGAAAGAAAGCATTACAGACAGAATATGATAAATTGCTGGAACTGATGGAAAAAGCTGAAAATGTGGATGCAGTGATTGCCGTAGAAGCACGATTGTCTGAGGTACGACTTCAGCTTGACTCCCTTTCCTCTGAACTGCGCGGCTACGACAATTTGGTTGATTACGCTACAATCCATCTGGATATTTATGAGGTACGTAAAATTAGTGGAACAAATGCCGTTAGCATTCCAGAAAGAATCAGCAACGGTTTCTCCAATACTTTGTTTGGAATCAAAGTATTTTTTGAAGACCTGATTGTTTTTCTGGTTGTCAATATCCCTGTTTTCCTAATACTGGCAGTTGTAATTCTCATTATTCTCCTGATTGTTAAGCGGATGAAAAAAAGAAAAATTTCTAAAAAAGCCAGCACAGAAATGAAAAGTGAAAACAGTGAATCCAAAAAAGAATAAATCTAAATACCCCTCATAAACCTTTTGTGATTGCAGGCAATGTCTTAGGATATTGCCTGCAATCACCTTGTGTTTTCATTATTTTCATTTGCCAAAAAGAGCAAAACATGTTAAACTGAAACTATCATTTTGTCATGTTACAAAGCTTTACGACATGGCCCAATAAACCGAAAGGATGTGTTTCCCTTTGATTACACTTATTTCCGACATTATTGCCAGTAACCTGTTCCTTTTTCGATTTTTAGGCTCTATCCTAATTTTCTTATTGTTCTGGTGCGGAAAAACACCTATTACAAAACTGACTGTTAAATTACTGAACAAATTGCTGAACCGCCGTCGGCAGATTGCGGATCACTCCACCTTAACCTTTGTGCTTGCACCATTAAAAACGCTGCTTGCTGTCAGTGGTATTTATCTTGCACTGGCAAATCTCCATCCCAGTCCTTCTATCAGTTTATTTTTACTTAAACTCTACCGCATCAGCTTTATTATTATTCTTACATGGAGCCTTTTGCGGTTGTGCGACTGTGCTTCTGATTCTCTCTTCCTCTTCCGCAATAAACTTGATGAGCAACTGGACGTTACACTGAACAAAACCTTAATGACATTGCTGAAAAAGGTTATTAAGATTCTGGTAATTGTCATCTCGAGTATCGCAATCCTCAGTGAAACAGGTACAAATGTTACTACTATTATCACAGGTATCGGTCTTGGTGGTTTAACCTTTGCTCTGGCAGCTCAGGACACTGCACAAAACCTCTTTGGCGGTTTGGTAATTCTTCTTGATAAGCCATTTTCTGTTGATGATTGGATTTCCACCTCCTCGATTGAAGGTGTTGTAGAAGACATCAACTTCCGCTCTACACGAATCCGCACTTTCCCAAATTCTTTGGTCGTTGTTCCAAACTCCACTTTGGTTTCTTCCCCTATCACAAATTGGTCCAAAATGAATAAACGACGTGCATCTTTCTCTATTGGATTAACATATGATACACCAAAGGATAAACTGGAACACTGCATTTCCCGCATTACTGAAATGGTTAACAGCAATCCTGAGGTCATTCCAAATGATACGGTCATCCGCTTTAACAGTTTTCAGGACAGCAGCCTTGAAATTTCTCTGGTATTCTTTACTGCTGCTACTTCCTTTTCTGATTTCCAGCGAATCAAAGAAACTGTAAATTTCGGTATTATGCAGATTGTGGAAGAAGAAGGACTTAACTTTGCCTTCCCAACTCAAACACTTTATATTAACAATTCTTCTGCAAAATAGTTTATACATAAAAAAAGAATGGTTCATTTTGAACCATTCTTTTTTTACAATCTTTTTGGGTGAAACACCAGCAAATTATTTCCGAGGGAATCATTTGCTTTCAAAAAAGATTTAATCTTTCTTTTCCTGAGCTGCATTTTCTTTTTGCTTTTGTTGTTCCTGTCTTGCTTTTTCTTCTTTACGATGGCTGCGTTCTGCTTTTGCTCTGTGCAATGCCGGAATTACTTTAGAAAATCCGATGTACAGTAACTGGTTATAAACCAAATCGAACTCACCGATAAAGTCGCTTGCTCCTTCTCTTCGGCAGAATCCCTCTTTAAATTTATAAAGACCATTGGTCTTATCCAAAATAAAGACACCACCAAAATCATAAATCTTTGAACCGTTTTCAATGCCCCATTTAATCATCTCTGCCTGCATTGCATAATTTGGCATCAGGTTGCGTTTATTGTTCGAGCTTGCTCCATAAATATACCAAGTCTTGCCACCGTAATGGATACAAATTGCTCCCGACAAAGCCTCTCCTTCATGTTCTGCAATATAGATTCTTAACAAATCGCTGCTTTCATAGGCATAAAGCATTCTTTTAAAATAGTCATATGGACGATGACCAATTTTATCTCTTACAGCGGTAATTTCATACAGCTCATAAAACTTCTTTAAATCTTCTTCACTTCTGGACCAGTGTACTGTAACACCTTTTCTGTTTGCCAATCGAATATTATATCGGGTTTTCTCACTGAAATGAGGCATTAGTTCCTCAAAGGAAGGTTCATCAAGATTGAGAATCATGTTATATCTTGGCTGAATTAAATCAAATTTATCGTAGCCTTCATTTCTAACACGAAGTCCCATTTTTTTATATTCTTCCTCAAGTTCCGGCATACGAGGTAACTCCGGGTCAAAGCGAAGCAGGAAAGCATGATATTTCTTTGCCAGAGGCTTTGCCTCGTCCAGCAAACGTTTCACCAGCTGGGTGTCATGAAAATCGCAGATAGGAGCTCTGGGAGCGTACATCAGTGAAAAATTCCCCAATACCTTGCGGATAATCAGCGACATTGCAGCAATAATCTTTCCGTCTTTTTCCAGATAAACCTGCTCTCCAATCCAGCCTTCTTTCACCTTTTCCCACGCAAGATCCTGTGTTGCATTTGCATAAGGAGAGGTGCGAACAAAATTTTGATATTCCTCGACCTTTTTCAGGTCGCTGTGATTTAAAATCGGCATTCTCTTTCACTCCTGTTCTATTATACCGAAAGCAACCGTTTGGCGATTGCAAGGTCGGATTCATAGTATACATATTCTCCGCAAACCTTCTGATATACCTCTTCGCCCTTGGCTGCTAATACGATTACATCGCCCTTCTGAGCGGTTGTAATCGCTTTCTCCACTGCCTGTGCCCTGTCCTCGATAATTTCGTATGGGGTTCCATATGGCTTTAAGAAGGAGGCTATTTCCTCACAAATTTCCCTAACATCCTCAAACTGTGGGTCCTCTGCTGTCAGGTAGAGGTAATCGGCATTCTCACCGGAAAGGGTACCAATATCTCTGCGTCGCAGATATGCCTTTCCTCCCGGACAACCTACAACCACAACAATGCGTCTGCCCGGATAGTCAGCTTTCAGCGACTCGTATAGTTTTTTAAAGCTAAGATAATTGTGTGCGTAATCCACCAGAACGGTAACGCCGTCCTTTTCAAACAGATTCATTCTGCCTTGTACTTCGTTTTTCAGAAGACCCTCTTTGATAGACTCATCGTCTATACCCAAAGCTTTTGCAGAAATGATAGCTGCCAGTGCATTTTCTACATTAAATCTGCCCGCCATCAAAATTCTCCAGCTATCTTCCTCAAGTCCATGTGTTGTGATAAAGGTAAATCCCACATCTTCTTTTTTGATTTCACGCAAAACCCAGCAGTCATCATCATCAAAATCTGCATTGGAAATTCCGCCAAAGGTAATAACACGTTTTGCGTGCGCCTTTGCACGATCCAACACTCGCTGTGCATGATCCATATCTCGGTTGATTACCGCTGTTTTACAATGTTCCATAAATTGAAGCTTGCAGGAAAAATAATCCTCAAAATCGGTATGTTCCAAAGGTCCGATATGATCCTCACCAATATTTAAAAACATTCCCAAATCATATTCTACACCGTATACACGATTAAGTTTATATGCTTGAGAAGAAACTTCCATCGTCAAAAACGGCAGCCCGCTGTCACGAGTCTGTGCAAAATAACGCTGAAGATCCGGAGATTCCGGTGTTGTCAGATGTGCTTCATGGTGTTCGATACCGGTATCCACTTCAACAGTAGAGAGCACTGCACTCTTTTGAGCTGTACAAAGCTGCGGATTTTTTTTACAGAAAGTATCCAAAATATTTTTTAAAAAGTAGGTTGTGGTTGTTTTTCCTTTTGTTCCTGTTAAACCCACTAAACGAAAATTACGATAAGCCTCATGATAAAATGCGATAGAAACCAGACTCATGGCTCTGCGTATATCGCTGACCAAAAGATACGGTACAGTGTCTGTGTAACATTTTTCTGCCATATAAGCCCCTGCACCTCTGCTGATAGCGTCCAGGAGATATTGCTCTTTGAATGTTGATCCTTTGCAGATAAAGAATGTATTGGGTTCTACATCAGAGGAATTGTACGAAAGATGCAAAAATTCATGCTCCATCTGATTTTCAGGGCAGGAAAATCCTGTCAAAATTCCGTCGGCTTTCAACAGTTGCACTGCTTGTTTTATTGTAATGGAATCGTTCATTTTAAAATGTCCTTTCCTGTAAAGTCATCTGTATATCTTTATTATTATAACATTTCCCCCTGTCAAAACAAGTCCAACAGGATAAAATTTCTTCTTCCTTTTGTAAATATTTCTTTTTTCTTTTTTCTGCTCTTTTTTCTTAGAATAATCAATCAAAAAACTGCATAGGGATAAGAAAAAAGGAGGCTTCCCCTATGAACTGCCGTTACCCGTTTATCAACATTCCTCTTTCTTATCCCTACCATGCACTGGAGCCATATATTGATGCTAAAACCATGAAAATACATCATGAAAAACATTTACAAGGTTACATCGACAATTTAAACTTATTGTTAAAAGAAAACCCAATATTACAAAAATATTCCCTTCGTGAGCTGCTCGTTTCCACCGATAAGATACCTGCTAAATTACAATCTTCCATACAAAACAATGCCGGCGGTGTATACAATCACAGATTCTTTTTTGATGGTATAGCTCCTGCAAATCAACCGCTAAACAGCAGAAAGTTTTTAAATAAAGCAGAGCAGCAATTTCACGGATTAAAGGAAATGAGAGCAGAACTAAAATCAGCCGCTCTTTCTGTCTTTGGCTCAGGGTATGCATGGCTTGTTTATGAAAAAGGAACAATAAAAATTATAACGACCGCAAATCAAAATACTCCCGTTCTTGAGCATTGCACACCTCTGCTGAATATTGATGTTTGGGAACACGCTTATTATTTAAAGCACTATAATATTCGCGCTGATTATCTTGATTGTTTTTTCCATGTTATTAACTGGAATCGTGTAGAGCAAAGATATCTGCGTGCGGCAAAACCTTCTTTTATTACTCGTTAAGTTTCAAAAAATTGTGAAAAAACAGGGGCTCCTTGCAGGAACCCCTGTTTTGTTAATGATAGTTATTATTTTGCTTTGTAGTTAGCGGTTGCCAGAGCAGGATATTTCATGGTAGCGTCCTTAACGCGTTTATCGTTCTTAACTGCTCCTGTCATGAAGTAATCATAGATCAGAACGCTCTTGCTGTTGCCGCCTTTGGTTTGTGGATCATCCCAGTCAGTATCTACCTGATACCATTTGCCGTCTTCCATTTTTACATAGTTCCAAGCATGGGTACCTTTATCACCGAGATTGTTGGTAGCTGTTCCGGTAACGATCAGACAAGGAATACCTTTCTTGTCGCAAGCATATTTAAATGCTTTTGCATAACCGTCACAAACAGCTTTACCCTCTACCAAAGGACCTACTGCCTGATGCTGGTTATGGGTAGCTTTATCTGGGTTAGCAGGGTACTGTGTACCGTTTACAATTGCATCATGAATGGATTTTACCTGCTCGTAAGTGCTGGAACCGCCCATCTTTTTAACAGCAGCATCCATTTTGGAGGTTGTGTTTTTAATTGCGGTTGTGTTGATCTTAGAAGCTTTGGAACCATCTTTATCTGCTGTGCCATATGCAGCGATTGGGCGTGGGTAGAAGGTCAGTGTGCTGTGGTCTTTGCTGACAACAATGTTCTGCATGGTATCCAGCCAAAAAATCTCCGGATGCTCGTCAAAAATCATCTGTACAGATGTACCGAATGCACCATAAACCTGTTTTTCGGTATAGCCTTTAATGCTTACTGTAATTTTATTTTTTCCTGCACGCAGACCGCTGAGGAATGTGTCGTGCATTTTCAGAGCCAATTTATCCTTTGCAAGCTGTGTTCTGCAAAAATCATAGCTTTTGGATTTGCCCGAAGTGGTTTTTTTCTTAGATGTTGCTTCGGTAGTTGTTGTAGTCTTGCTTGTAGAAGCATTTGATTTTTTAACTGTTGCTGCCGAGCTGCCCATTGCCATGCTCAAAACCATTGTCATTGCAAGAGCCGCGGAAAGAATCTTTTTAAACATTTTTTCTCCTCCTGAAACGAAATTTGATTTTCTATTTCTGAAAATCTTATATTGGTTTTATTATACAATATCCTTGAACGATAGTAAAGAAAAATTTTGTTAAATTTTTTATTTTTGTCTGAAATTTTCCTGAGATTATTCCAATTTCTTCCACTTTTTACACCGCTTAAACAGTGTAAAAACATTCATTCTCTTTGATTTTCAAACAATTATATTATGAGGAGAAGGACACGTTTCCTCTCTTGTTATTTAAATTATAAAAGCAATTTATTTTTAAAATTTTCTTTCTCTGTCTTTTTTTGAGATAGAGGACTTTGGTTATTTTACAAATTATTCTTAAATAACTTGAAGGTTATATTTCATATTATTCGTTTTCTTAATTAAATGGATTTATCGTAAATTGTCTGTTATTGCAGATTGGGTGAGAGAGCAAAGTTATGATACAATACAAATCATAAAATTTATTAGGATAATTTAAGTTGTATTATTGCTCTCACCCATCAGGAAATGAATTCAAATTAAAAAGGAGACTGGAAAAACATGAAAATAATCGGTAATATTCTTTGGTTTATTTTGGGTGGATTATGGATGGGGCTTGGTTGGTTTTTGATTGGTTTACTGTGGTGTATCACCATTGTTGGTATCCCTGTTGGATTACAGTGCTTTAAATTTGCCCGACTGGTTCTTTTCCCGTTTGGAAAAATGATTGTTTATGGCGGCGGTGCACCATCTCTTTTGATGAATCTTCTATGGCTTGTTTTTGGTGGGCTGGGACTTGCAATTTCTGCTGCCCTACATGGTCTTTTATTCTGTTTGACAATTGTTGGTATTCCTTTTGGAATTCAGTGCTTTAAATTTGCCCATCTTGCTTTGACACCGTTTGGATCTGATGTTGCTATTTCCTAACTGTTGAAAATCTCTCACCACACAAAAAACATCGGTTCATAAAATGAACCGATGTTTTTCACTTTTTTATTCTACCGATTTTAAAGACTCTGCCATATTGATATGTTCCAATTTAACAAACATCACCGCATTTACAACGCAGGCAAATACAAAGGTAAGCACCACACTGTATAAATAACTTTGCGGTTTAATGATTTGAGCAAAGGAAACCATATCAATGTTGATTTGCTCCATAACAAACCAATGCAGCCATCTGCCTAAAAATACACCTACCAATGCACCGATTGCTGTCAGGAAAATATTCTCTCTGAAAACATAAGCTGCCGTTTCGTTGGGATAAAATCCCAACACCTTAATAGTGGCAATTTCTCGAATTCTTTCGGTAATATTGATGTTTGTCAAATTATAAAGCACGATAAACGCAAGAGAACCTGCACAAATAATAATCAATGCGACAATGTAATCCATGCTTGCCATCATACTGTTAAATTTATCCAGCGTATCTGCATTTACCGCAACACTGCTGACTGCATCAAAATTCATCAAACGGGTGAGCAGAAAATGTTCATCCACAACATTTTCGCTGTTAATGTAAATACTTCTAAAATCTGCCTTTTGTTCTGTTTGACTTTCCCAGCTTCCTGCCGAAGTATAAAGATAATTATAGATAAAGTTTTGGCTTAATCCTTTTACCCGAAGCCTCATCTCATTTCCGTCTTCATCGGAAACTGTAATCAAATCATCAAGTTTTATTCCGTTACGATGGGCAAATTCGTAATTCAACACTGCTTCCCCATCTTTAGGATAAGGAATTTCTTCCCCATCTTCTGTATGCAGTTTCCAGTATTTTGTAATCTCAGAAGCATCTTCCGGAATAACCACTGTAATCGGTTTGCTTTTCCCCTGCTCAAGGGCAACATCCATTGACCTCTCCTGTGCTCTTGTGTAACCGGAGGTTTCCTTATGAAGATACTTCTCCACTTCCTCCCATTCCGACTGTGAAACATCCTCATTCAGCAGGGCACTCATGCCATAGGTTTGAATCTCTCCAAACTGCTGATACGCAATGTCTGCAATCGAATCTTTCACCCCATAACCTGTTACCAAAAGTGCTGTACATCCTCCGATACCAATGACCATCATAAAGAAACGTTTTTTATACCGCAGCACGTTACGCACCGAAACCTTAACCAAAAAGGAAAGGTTATTCCACAAAAACGGGATGCGTTCCAGCAAGATACGCTTTCCGCTTTTCGGAGCTTTTGGTCTCATTAACTGAGCCGGAACACTGGCTAACTCATAGCGACAACTGAAATAGGTCGTTCCTATAGAACAAAGCATTGATGCAATAAAGGAGATCAATGCAAGATTCCAATCATAAACGAAACTCATTTTTCCCATTGTATACATAATTCCATACGCTTTCCAGATAACAAACGGGAACAACACCGAACCGCCAAAAAAGCCAATTAAACACCCCAGCCCTGCGGCACTGCCCGAATAAAAAAGATATTTCCCCATGATACTGCCTTCACTATGTCCCAGTGCCTTTAAAACACCGATTTGTGTTCGCTGTTCTTCAACCATGCGGTTCATGGTGGTAATACATACCAATGCCGCTACCAAAAAGAAGAATACCGGAAAAACATTTGCAATTCCGTCTACAATCGAGGAATCATTTTCGAAGCTTACATAGCCGATGTTGGTATTTCTATCCAGCACATAAACATCGGGGCGTTTTAACTTATCAATTTCCTCTCTTGCATCATCAAGCTCTTGTTGTGCATCTTCAGTGCTGTCGTCCAGCTCCTTTTTTCCATCACTATAAGACCTATTTCCTGCATCATATTCTCGTTTTGCTGCATCCAGCTGTATTGATGTATCCCTCAGCTGAGCTTCTTTCAATATAATCTCATTTTTCTTACTTTGAATCTGCTGCAAACCCTGCTCAATTTGAGCAAGCCCCGACTCAATCTCTGTTAGATTTGTTCGGAGCTGCTGTTCCTGAAGCCGGAGCTGTGCTTGCATGGATGGATAATTTATATAAGCTGACTTTGTGGAAGCAATCTGACTTAGAGCGTTCAGCACCTGTTGCTTTTTTAAAATCAAGTCATTTTGCTGTTCTCGGAGCTGCTGCTCCTGAAGCCGTAGCTGTGACTTCCCGCTTTGAAGCTGAGCTTGCCCGTTTTGAAACTGAATCCTGCCATTGAGAATATCACGCTCAGCCTGTTCTAACTCCTTCTTTGCATGGTTTAGCTCAATTTCTCCCTTTTGAGTTTCGTTTTTTAATATCTGCTCAGATAAATATAATTGCTGTTCTCCTTCCGATTTCAAACGATTATAGCGTTCATCTGCCTTTTCCTGTGCAAAACTTTCCAGCCATTTTTCTGCATCATCCACAGAATCATTATATTCGTCGGTGTAAATTGCTGCACCGTTTGTATTTAACCGAAGAAAAATTTCGGTATCATAATCGCAATCAAAGGCAGCTTTCGGGACAAACATAAATCCCCGAATCATTCCGTTACCCAGCGAGGTGGTGCCTCTTTCATAGTTTGCATAGTAGGACGAATTGATTGTTCCCACAATTCGGAATGTTTTTTGTGCAAACATATCTTCGGTATCCTCGTCGTTGTTTTCGGAAACGGTCAGCGTGGTTCCAATACTATTTTCAGAAAATGCCAGTGCATCTACCACGCACTCATTATCTAATTTTGGCATACGCCCTGTTACTAAAATCGGAAGATTTTGTTCATCTGTCAGACTGTGAATTTTCAGCACTGTTTCTTTGCCTTCCCGGTCCATCATCAAAGCATCGGTGGAAACTGCCCCCTGTGCTGCCAACACCCTTTCTTTTCGGGAAAGCTGTTTTGCCGCATCGGTATCAAATCCAATTGTCGAAAGCAAACGAACATCATACATCTGTGTTTGTTCAAAATATTGCTGGGCACTTTTTAACATTGCCTGCTTTGTGACCTTTAATCCGGAGAACAAACCAACTCCTAATGCTACAATCGCAAGGATCGCAAAATATCTTCCGAAACTCTGCTGAATTTCCCTGAGAGTTGTTTTCCCCATAGAGGATTTCATCCTTCATCTCCCTTTCCCCGGCTGTTCAGGCTACCATTCCAACTGTTCTACCGGAATAATGTTGATATTTTTTTCTTCACTGACCACTGTGCCGCTTTTTACAGTAATAATTCGATCAGCCATTGCTGTCAAAGCCTGATTGTGGGTGATAACAATAACGGTTACTCCGCTTTGTCGGCAGGTATCCTGAAGAAGTTTTAGAACCGCTTTTCCTGTATTATAATCCAACGCACCGGTCGGCTCATCACATAACAGCAGCTTTGGATTTTTTGCCAGTGCTCTTGCAATTGCCACCCTTTGTTGTTCACCTCCCGAAAGCTGTGCCGGAAAGTTTCCCATTCTTTCTTTCAACCCCACTGCTTCCAACACCGAAGCTGCCGGTAAAGGGTTCTTACAAATTTGAGCTGCAAGCTCTACATTTTCTAAAGCTGTTAGATTCTGCACCAGATTATAAAACTGGAAAACAAAACCAATATCAAAACGACGGTACTCTGTTAGCTGTCTTTTAGTATAAGAAGAAATTTCCTTTCCGTCCAGCCAAACAGAGCCTTCGCTAAGGGTATCCATTCCGCCTAAAATATTCAGTATCGTGGTCTTGCCTGCTCCCGAAGCTCCGACCACCACACAAAATTCTCCTTTTTCCACCTGAAAATTGACATCACGCAAAGCATTGATTTCTACCTCGCCGGTATGGTATGTTTTCTTGACATCATGGAACTCGACAAACGCCATTTGAATCCCTCCTTTTTTACTGTTTTTCAAAATTATATTCCTATTTTTATTATAGCACTAAAAAAGCTTTAAATCCTAGAATCTTTTATAAATTTTGGGTTATGAAAAACAGGAAGGGAATCAATCCCTTCCTGTTTATTTTTTTAACAGAGCATCTGTGATACTTCTGGTTCCTTTAACCAATCAGCCAGACTGTTGACATGGTGTCCTTCAAAGCCTGTTACTGCTTTTGCACAGCACATACTATCTAAAACAGCTTCCTCTGCACACTCTGCAATTGCACGAAATGCAAGGTCAATTTTACCTTCGGGAATCACCTGTATCTCTTTTAGATGTTCTTCATTATATGCAATACGACCGGCTGTAGAAAAACCAATCATAATTTCACCGCTGCCATGTCCGACATAACTGCCCAGGCGGGCTAAACCAACACTGGCACGTTTTAAAATTCGTTCTAACTGACGTTCACTGACCGGCAGGTCTGTTGCTGCAATCATGATAATACTTCCCTTATCCGACTCTCCCTTTGGTTCTGACGCAAGCTCGGCAATAGTTTTTCCGATATTTTTCCCCGCTACCGTCAAATCAGCAAGTCTGCCGTGATTAGACTGCACCATAAGACCCATAGTATATTGTTTTCCGTCAATCTCGATCATACGCGATGCAGAACCGATTCCACCCTTTAATCCGTGACAAACCGTTCCTTTACCTGCTCCCACATCTCCCAACACAAAATCTTGTTCCGCTGTTTGAATCGCTTTGAACAGATGCTCCTCTTGTACAGCACGGCAGCTGATATTATTTAAAAAGCTGTCGTTACATTCACACACTACAGTGTTAAGGCTCTTCATCGGTACATGATCTTGCTGACATCGGCGAACCATATATTCTACTAGTGCGTCCTGCATCAAGCCGACATTTAGTGTATTTGTCAAAACAATCGGTGTTTCCAGTGTGCCAAGTTCCTGAATCTGGACAAGACCTGTTGTTTTTCCAAAACCATTCCACACAAATCCCGATGCCAGCATTTTATTTGCAAAAATATTGTCCTCGCATGGTAAAACGACCGTTACTCCTGTCTTGTGCTCACTGCTATCAATGGTACAGTGCCCGACACGAACTCCCTTGACATCTGTGAGTTTATTATATTTTCCACATGGCAGCTCACCGACTGTAATTCCATAATCTCTGATTCGACTTTGTTTCATTGATCCAAACCTCACTTTTTGTCTGTTGATAGATTTCCCTTTCAGATATTTAGATTTTTACAAAAGAGAATCGGAAAGCCTTTTACAATTTTAGAATCTTTTTTACTGACGGCAATCTTTTGAAAAATAAGAAGATTTCGCAAGTGGACCCGGAGCACTGTGATCCTCAATTGTATAGTCTTTAGAATATTTCTCTCCTGCTAAAAAATATTCGGAATGAGAAGAACGGTTTTCTGCATCATCCCATGTTATATCGACCTGATAATATTTACCGTCAAGCAAAACATAGTTCCATGCGTGAGGCTCTTTATAATACCCTGTAACAATCCAGCACGGAATTTTTGCCTTGTCACACAACATCTTAAAAGCATAGGCATATCCTTGGCAGACTGCCTCTCCCTCCATCAGTGCACCATAAGCATGAAATGCTGTTGGGTCATCATTCGAGGTTCCCGTTGCCGCTTTTGAATCATAGGTAACACGCTTTCTGATTGTTTCCTGAAAATAGCACAGCAGCTCAACCTGTGTTTTCGTTCTTTCTTTCCCTTTTTGCACAATGGAATCCACTTCATGGAGCAACTTCTGTTTCTGTTTTTCAGTGAGGTTCAAATATTGAAAGGAATATACCACTCGAAAGTATCCGTCTTGGTCACCGTAATAAGCAAAATCAGTGTGATTATCCAAAAAACTTTCGGGATAATCTCTGCGTACCTGATAAATCGCCTGTCTGCATTTTTCAATAAAGAGCTCTTTATCCTTTACCGGATTCTTAAAGGTAAAATCCAGTTGTTTTTGACCCTCATTTACCGCCTTGCTGACTTCACGATACAGCTTTTCTTCCTGTGTGAGATAGGTCTTTGCAGCCGATTTTTGTTCCATTATCAGCTCTGCTTTCATCGCATTGCACTCCATCGGAGAAAGGGTAACTGTCGCCGCTGCCAGCACAACACACAGAATCATTTTTGCATAATTTTTTGTTTTACCTGTTTTCATAACTATTTCCCCCCATACCGTATCCCCCTATTCGGGAACGGTATTGATTTTATGCCGGAAGGTCAAGTTGTCAGTCTATTTTATGTCAATACCTTTGCCGGATATTGACAAGTATACCATGATTTTTCTGTCATGGCTAGGCAGATAATATCAGTTTACAAAAATTAACAGTTCATTTTTCTGTTTGTTTTGACTATTTTACGTTAGTGTGATAAAACTACTGTACTTTATACTGATAGGGTGGTAAAATATATCCATGTGTCAAACCAAAAGTATTCTATCCTATTGGCACAAGGAAGGGAGAGAAGGATATGGGAAAAACAACCGACTTGAGAAAAGGGAACATTGTAAAAGGCTTGATTGAGATGGCAGTTCCATTGATGTTCTTAAATCTGATTAACTCTTTTTACAACATTGTTGACACTTTTTTTGTCGGGCAAATCGGTGAGCTTCAGGTAGGAGCGGTATCACTGGTCAACCCGATTATGAGCTGTGCGGTAGCATTTGCTGCCGGATTAAGCGCTGCTGCACTTGCGTTAATTTCACAGGCTGTGGGCGCCTCTGACCGCAACAAAGCCAGTGAAATTGCAACCCATTTGCTGACACTGTCACTGATTATCGGTGCTGTTATGAGCCTTGCAACAATTTTTGCAATGGACGGGCTGCTTGCATGGTTAGATACCCCGCAGGAAATTTATCAAGACAGCCGCAATTATCTTTTCGGTATTTCTTTTGACTTTATCGGAATGTTTCTTCTGTCTGTGTTTCACTCTATCTGCCAGGCAAACGGCGACAGCAAAAGCGGTGTTCGATTAAACAGCATTGCCGCTGTATTGAATATGATTTTAGACCCTATCTTTATTTTCGTTTTTGGCATGGGAACTTTTGGCGCTGCCATTGCTACCACTCTTTCTAAAGTTCTGGTATTGCCATTGATGCTAATGCAGATTCGTCATGACCCCAAATTAAGCTGCATCAGCATTCGGGAATATCCGCTGAATATGCGTTCTGTGCGTGAAATTATGGTTGTCACCATTCCCGCCTCCATCGGACAGTTTTTTACTGCCTTTGGGTTTGTTATTATGAACAAAGCAATTATCTACTATGGTCCAATCGCCATGTCCGCATATGGTCTTGGCAGCAAAATTGCAAACCTGTTTTACATTCCGGTCAACGCCATCGGTGGTGCTTTGTCCGCATTCATCGGTCAAAACCTCGGTGCAGGAGATATACCACGTGCAAGAGAATGTTTCCGTCGTGCCATGATTGTTTGCAGCTGGATTTCTCTTGTTATTACTGTTTTCGGTTGGATTTGTTCTCCATTCATCATTCCATTATTTGTAAAAGACGCATCCCAGGAGCTATTAACCCTAGCTAACGAGTACACCTTCTATTCGGTTGCCACCGCCTTCTTTATGGGATGGTACAACCTGCTCAACGGTGTTTTCAATGGTTCCGGTCACACATCAAGCACACTTTTCCTTTCGGTATTCCGTTTATGGGGCTGCCGTATTCCAATGATTTACATATTCCGATTCTTAGGTTTTGGTCCTACCGGAATTTGGTGGTCGATGGTTCTCAGCAATCTGTTGACCTGTGTTGTCGGTCAGGGAATGTACCATACCCATCGTTGGGAACGACGTTTAAACCAAAAAGCTAAATCCGATTCACAATATAAAACATAAAGAAATGCAGATGTGATATTTTTTCACATCTGCATTTCTTTATTGTGGTAAGCATCAAAAACAGAGCTTTGCTAAATTGATATTATACTGCTAAATTATTTTTACACCGATATTGTTTTCAGCTATCATTTACTCTTCTTAAATTTTACTATAATTTTATTGATCCATACGTCAACGAAAAAATCCAAAATATCAGCAAAGATATCTATAACAAAATCAATCATCTACTCTCCCCGCTTTCTTCTTTCATGGGATATTTACTTTCCTTCAAAATACAATGAAGTTCATAAAGAGCTGTTTTGTTTGAATCCCATGTGAGCTTTTTAATAGCTTCATCATAAGATAACCAAAGACACTCTGTATGTTCATCGGACAATTTTATGTCGTTTTTACATTCAAATCCAAAAGAATATTCAGGTATTACATAAGTATCTTTTTTCCAATATTGACGATGTTTTTCGGAAATGACGGTTGCAGGAAGATAGGCAAGGCTTTTTAGCTTTATCCATCTGTTCGATTTTATACCGCTTTCTTCAAAGGTTTCACGTTTAGCTGATTCTAAAGGCGTTTCATTGTCTTCTCCGCCCCCTGCTATAAATTGCCATTGGTCTAAATCTGCACGATGAAAAACGCAGTAAGCAGATATACCGCAATATACTCTATATGGTATAGCAAGTACTTGGAATGGTGCTCTCATAATATCACTCCTTTGTTTTTAGGGTTTTGGGCGGGTCTATTATAATTTTGCAAAATCCATAATTTTTTATAAAATCATGGATTTTTCTTTTTCATTTTCTTTGACTTTATTATAACTGAAAACATTTTTATGTCAATAAAAAACGAGCGACAGCAGTCCTATCATTGACTTTGCTATCGCTCATTTTATTATTTTATCGTTCTATTGCTGCATTGCTAATGCAAACAATTCCATGTAAATCGCTGTCTTTTCCGGTTCCCAACATTTTGTAGATACCTTCCAGCATCTTCGCTTTATCATAAGGAAGCGTTCCTGTTACCATAACCGGATTGGTGACATGGCTGGTTGAAAATCCGGTTGGAGTGGTCAAATCCAAAGCTTCCAGCAGATAAGCAAGTTCCTCAATTCTTTCTCTGCCGCTTGCCTGAACAAAACTGCCGTCCTTACACCATTTTTCCAATTCAGTATCCGGGAAAACCGTAAGATTCATCATAATGATATTGGTTGAATGTACTTGATTCAACATCTTAGCACTTGCGAGTGCATTTTCTTTTGCTGTGCCTGTTCCACCCAAGCCATAAATCAAGATAGAATGAAACGGAATTTGTGCTTTATTTAACTTTTTCAGCTGCTCTACTGCTTCATCGGCTGTATGTCCTTTTTTCATCTGTTTTAAAATGTGGTCACATCCGCTTTCCAAGCCGATATATAAAAATCCAAGCCCCAAGCGGTGAAGTTCTTCAAGCTGTTCTACCGTTTTATCTCGAAGATTTTTATTGAAGCATACATCGACACGCTTGCACAATAAGGCAGATATTTTTTTATCTGAATCAGCAGTTCCTTCATCTGCTCAAACGGCAGGCAAAGCGGCTCACCGCCAATCAAAAAAACTCTTTCTGTATAGGGGTTATATCCTGCCGCATCCTTTAAATCGGCAAGAATTTCCTTCATCGGAATTACCTCAAAATCTACCGTCTTATACATATTACAAAAGGCGCATTGATTGTAGGAACAGCCACTTGTCACCTGAAGCAACAGGGAATGTCGCTCAAACGGAGGATAATAAATTATTTGGTCATACCGCATGAAAAAACCTTCTTTCTATAAAGATTGGCGTTTTTCTTTTAGTATAGTACTTTTTCTCATTTTTGGCAAAAGAGAAATAATATTCTCTTTGAGCGACGAATTTTATCCTGTTTTAGTATTTATTTACTGAAGCTGTGCCTTTGAAATATCCATCAGCTGCTCCCAACATTCTTCCATTTGACGCACCAACGTAAACTGAGTTCTCGCTCTATCAAGATTCTGTTGCGGACGGCTGATTTTAAAGTAAGTATCTCCCTGTAAATAGTCAGTAAGGAAACGCATACCACATTCCAAGGTCATCAATTTTGCTCCCCATGGCAGGGTCATAATTTCCAGCTCGGTCAAGGATTTGCCTGCTTTTTGCAAAAATCCCTCAACGCAAATACGGTACAGCTCCGGAAGGAAATGAACCTTGCTCTGGTCTTCCTCATCTTCTTGGCAATCGTTTGCTCCAAAGCGAACACAATCGCCAAAATCATTTGCTGCAAGACCCGGCATCACTGTGTCCAAATCAATGACGCACAAGCCTTTCATTGTGTTTTCATCTAAGAGAACGTTGTTTAACTTTGTATCATTATGGGTGACACGCAGCGGCAGCTCGCCTGCTTTTTGCAAATCGACCATAACGGTACAGTCCTTCTTTCTGGTCTGTAAAAATTCAATTTCTTCTTGAATAGAAGCTGCTCTGCCCATTTTATCCTCTTGCAGTGCTTTCTCAAAGTCATGATAACGCTTTACAGTATCATGGAACTGGGGGATTGTTTCGGTTAAAGTGTGCGCCGGAAAATCTTTAAGCAAAAATTGAAAATTTCCAAATGCAGCAGCACATTCAAAAAGATCCTGTTCATTTCTCGCTTTTTGCAGGCAAACGCTATTTGTAATATAAGAAAACATTCTCCAGCAGTTTCCTGTTTCATCTTTCAAATAAACATCACCACGATCACAGCAGACAATCTGCATTGTTTCTCTTTGAGGGTCTTGCCCTGCTTGGATAAGTTTATTTTTTAAAAATTCTGTTACCTGATAAATATTTTCCATCAGTCCCGTAATATCCTGGAAAATATTGGTGTTTACTCTTTGCAAAATATATTTATTTGTTTCAGTTTCAACTAAATAAGTATCATTAATATGACCATTTCCAAAGGTGCAAACATTTTTTACCGAACCAATGGATTTCCATTCTTGTAGTACTCGTTTTACTTGTTCCATCCTATTTTCCTGCCTTTTTATATTCCTATTCCTTCCAAAGTGGCTGAGGATACAGCCCCTCTTTGCTCATCTGCTCAAATGCCCTCATCACAGTTTCTTTATCTTCATGATAGGTTACACCATACCAACGGTCCGTGCTTTTCAGCACACGAACCTTTGCGTGCTCCTGTTCAATCATCTGACTGACAATGGATGGCAGGAAATATTCACATTTCATTGGATTTTCTTTTAAAGCATGATTTAAGAATTTCGGGAAACCTTCTTCTGCACGTTTTAAAAAGTTTTTTGGGAATCCCCAGAAGTTCATGGAAACGGGAACCTCTTTTTCCAGCAAAACAAATGTTTTTCCTTCGTCTTCACTGTATGCGATGCTGTCTTTTTGACATTCAATCCAGGTGCGCTCTGTTACACTTTCTAAAAAGCCATCCGCACTTACCTTGCAAATTCCTCTGGAAACATGTCCGCTTTCTGTCACTGTACTGGACAGTGGATATGCAACCATCACACAGCTTTGCTCATCCTGACTTAAAGCATCAAACAACATACGATACCCGTGAGGGCCATAATAATCATCTGCATTGATTACAGCAAAAGGAGCGTCTATTTGCTTTGCTGCACACAAAACAGCGTGACCGGTTCCCCATGGTTTTGTTCTTCCTTCTGGTACCGTGAAGCCTTCCGGAAGGTTGTCAACACTCTGAAAAGCATATTTTACCTGCATATGCTTTCTCATTCGTTTTCCAACAACTTCCTCAAATTCTTCTTCCATTTCCGGTTTGATAACAAAGACAACTGTTTCAAACCCTGCCTGCTTTGCATCGTATACTGAGTAGTCTAAAATCTTTTCCCCATTTTTGCCCATTGGATCAATTTGTTTTAATCCATGGTATCTGCTGCCCATTCCGGCTGCAAGAACGACTAAAACTGGTTTTGACATATGGAAAATCCCCCTGTCAATAAATTGATAATTTTTTCACTTTCTCAGTATATCTCTTTATAAAAACTTTGTCTATAATTTTTTGACATAATATTATTTTTTTTTATTATTTTTATACTATACAGCTACATTGTTTTTTAACTGCAATTTTAAATTATCTGCAATCATTGCAATAAATTCTGAGTTTGTCGGCTTACCTCTGCTGTTACGAATGGTGTAGCCAAAGTAGGAGTTGAGCACATCAACATCTCCTCTGTCCCATGCTACCTCAATAGCATGACGAATTGCTCTCTCCACACGGCTGGAGGTGGTATTGTTCATCTTTGCAATGGTCGGATACAGCAGCTTTGTAACCGAATTGATCATCTTTTGATCTTTGACTGCCAATACAATACCATCTCTCAGATAATGATAACCTTTAATGTGTGCAGGAACGCCAATTTGATGGATAATTTCTGTCACCATCACTTCCAAATTAGGCTGTGATGCACCTACTAATGCGTTCTCTGTTTTTTCGTTGCTGTGTCCTGTCAGTTGGAAGATTCTTTCTGCTACCAACTGTGGATCAATCGGCTTTAAGAAGCAGTAGGCTACACCGGAAGACACCAGTTCTCTGTCTAAAATTGAGTTGTTGTATGTAGAAATTACCATAAAAATCGGCATCGACATTCCGCTCTCCCGAACTTGGTTGATAACACCGATTGCATCCAGATAAGGCATAAACACATCCATCAGAACCACATTTGGCTGATAGTCACGAATCATTTCCATCATCAAGTGTCCATCCTTTGGAGCAATGGTGGTATCAAAACCACACCCTCTCAAAGTTGCTGTGCATCTGGCACAAAACTCCTTGTCATCATCAGAGATTAAAACTTTTAATTTAGAATCCATTACTATTCCTCCCAAGTCTAATAATTTTTCCAAACTTTTCCAATAAATGGAAATTTCTGGAAATAGATTATCATATTTTATAACCCTTTGCAAGAGCGGAAAGGGGATTTTCTCTTGGATTACCCTTGAAATTTTAAATATTTTCTTGTTCTAAGGCAATCTCTTATAAAAATTTTGTCGTTTATTTGGCTTTTAAGACAATTATACTCAATTTTTGTTGTATTTTCAAATTTCTAATTTTAACTTATTTTTCAAAAAAATCTTCGGTTTATAAGGAATCTAAAAAATTTTTCCGATAAAATCATATTCATCTTACAGTACATAGCAAGATTATATTTTTACTATCTAAAAAAACACTCATCAAGATATCCTTATGTAAAATCATTCAGAACCTTGAAAGAAGTATGAAAATATAATAAAATTTTCAATCCAATCAAAGTAAGAAAAAGTCAAATAGTTTCATATTTCATTTTATATGATGATAAAAGAGGTGCGACAGCCAAGAATGCTGTCGCACCTCTTTTATTACCCACCAGCAAAACAAATGTCAGCAGTCAAGGTTAAGCACAAACCTTCATGATTTTGTCCCCGATTACTGCTGCATCTGCTTATCTTCTGCCAACACCACCACCTTTTGTGGTTGTGTATCCAATGCAAAAGCAGATTTTGCAAATTGATGATAAGGTCTTTTTATATTTCTATTGTAAAAAAAACTTATCCAGTTGCTAACATTTTTAGATAAGAAAAAATCCTGATTCCTACAGGAATCAGGATTTTGGAGGCGACACCCAGATTTGAACTGGGGAATAAAGGTTTTGCAGACCTCTGCCTTACCACTTGGCTATGTCGCCATATGGAGCGGGTTACGAGGCTCGAACTCGCTACCTCCACCTTGGCAAGGTGGCGC
>JAHHTY010000036.1 GCA_020024325.1 Negativibacillus sp. | reverse complement strand
ATTTTAAAGATAATATTTATATAAAATATACAAACTGCTTGTTTTTGATAAAAATATATATAAATTCTAGAG
This sequence comes from Negativibacillus sp., assembly GCA_020024325.1. Classification (GTDB taxonomy): domain Bacteria; phylum Bacillota; class Clostridia; order Oscillospirales; family Ruminococcaceae; genus Negativibacillus. The sequence goes on along the minus strand of JAHHTY010000036.1, from coordinate 21,716 downwards.
CCTGAGCGTTTCCCAAAAAGCAAGTAAAAGTTAATGGAAAAATTTTGAAAAAATAAAAAAAGTAAAAATGGGTTAAAGTAGATGACCTTTACTTATTTTAAAAAAAATGTATAATGAAGTGGAAGAGGAAGAGCAATATCTATCTATTATAAAGGCTTGATAAAGGAATCAAGAAATGAGGGCTATTATGAAATACTTAGTTATTGGGGGCGTGGCAGCAGGAACAAAAACAGCTGCCAAATTAAAAAGAATGAATCCGAATGCTGAAGTCACGATTTTGACAAAAAGCAAGGATATTTCTTATGCAGGCTGTGGATTGCCGTACTATATCAGTGGAGTAATTCCAAACAAAGAGCAACTGATTGTGAACACTCCGGCAAAATTTACAGCATTAACCGGAGCAAAGGTTTTGACAGAAAGAGAAGCGATTTGCTTAGACTCCGAAAACAAACAGGTAACTGCTAAAAATTTGCGTACCGGTCTTGAGGAAAGCTATTCCTATGATGAGTGTATTATCGCTTGCGGAGCATCTGCAATCGTTCCGCCAATTCCGGGGATTTCTCTGCCAGGTGTTTTTACTATGAGAACACCCGAAGATGCAATAGAACTGAAAGAATATTTAGTGCAGAATGATGTAAAAAGAGCTGTTGTTGTAGGTGGTGGATTTATCGGTCTGGAAGCAGCAGAAAACCTGGCAGCACAGGGAATTGCGGTTACTGTTGTTGATATGGCAGACCAGATTATGCCGGGATTTGATATGGAGCTTGCCGATTATGCAAAGCGTCATCTGGAAAAAAAGGGAATCAATGTCCTTCTCAAAACGAAAGTGGATTCGGTATTGGGTGAATGGAAAGCAGAAGGTATTCAGGTAGCAGATCGCCAAATCAAGGCAGATGTTGTTGTTTTATCTCTTGGAATTCGTCCGAACACTGCTTTCCTCAAGGGAACGGGAATAGAGCTGCTGCCAAATGGAACAATCGCAGTCGATCATCAGATGAAAACAAACCTTCCTCATGTTTATGCAGCGGGGGACTGTGTGAGTGTAACGAACCGAATTACCGGGGAACGGGAATGGTCCCCGATGGGTTCTTCGGCAAATATGGAGGGCAGAACACTGGCAGAAACACTTGGCGGAAAACAGAGCAGTTATCCGGGAGTGTTGGGCACAGCAGTACTGAAACTTCCGGAGCTAAATTGCGGACGCACCGGTTTGAGTGAGAAATCTGCAAGAGAAAAAGGGTTTGATGTCGTTTCTGTAATAGTGGCACTGGACGACAAAGCGCATTACTATCCGGGTGCTTCCACTTTTATTATTAAAGTGATTGCAGACAAAAAGACAGATAAACTTTTGGGTCTTCAGGTTCTGGGTAGCGGAACAGTGGATAAGGTGGTTGACAGTGCTGTTGTTGCTTTGACAATGGGGGCAACTGTTTACCAGCTTCAAAATATGGATATGGCATATGCACCGCCGTTTTCTACGGCAATCCACCCATTTGTTACAGCCATCAATGTGTTGATCAACAAATTGGAAGGACGTATGGACAGCATGACCCCGGCAGAGTTTATGCAGGGTAAGGCAGAAGGATACCGTATGATTGATTCGGCAAGAACCCCAAGTATCAGCAATGCACCTTATGTTGAGCCAAGTGAGGTAAACGGCGAAATTCCGGGTATCAGAAAAGAAGAAAAATTGCTTTTAATTTGTAACCGTGGAAAACGTGCGTATCTTTTGCAGAACCGTCTGCGTGCCTGCGGATATACAAACACTAAGGTGTTGGAAGGCGGTTTGGCGGTGAACAAAATGCCAACAAATACAGGAACCGTAACCGTCAGTGCAGAAGATATTAAACGTGTTAAGGCATGGGGATTTTTGCATAATAAAGGAACAGATTGCTTTAATGCCCGCATTATTACCAGAAACGGTAAGATTACTGCGGAAGAAAATCAGGCAATTACCGAAGCCGCACAGAAGTTTGGCAACGGAGAGATTGCAATGACATCCCGACTGACGGTTGAGATTCAGGGTGTTCCATATAATAACATTGAACCGCTTCGCAGTTTTATGGCAGAGCATAATATGGAAACAGGGGGTACAGGTTCAAAGGTTCGTCCTGTTGTTTCCTGTAAGGGTACAACCTGTCAGTATGGACTGATAGATACCTTCGATTTATCCAATAAAATTCATGAAAGATTTTTTAAAGGATACAATGACGTAAAACTGCCGCATAAATTTAAAATTGCGGTGGGTGGTTGCCCGAACAACTGTGTAAAACCAAATCTGAATGACTTGGGTATAGTGGGGCAGAGAGTACCTGATTTTCAAGAGGAGCTGTGCCGAGGCTGCAAAGTTTGTCAGGTAGAGAAAACCTGTCCTGTTAAAGCAGCAAAATTGGTTGACGGTGTTTTGAAGATTGATGATGATATCTGTAATAACTGTGGACGCTGCATCCAGAGCTGTCCATTTAAAGCAATGCCGGACGGACAGTATGGCTACCGTGTTTATATTGGCGGACGTTGGGGCAAAAAATTTGCACATGGAAGACCGTTGGAAACTGTATTTACCTCAGAAGAACAGGTGCTGCAAATTGTTGAAAAAGCAATCCTGCTTTTCCGAGAACAGGGTGAAACCGGGGAACGGTTCTCTGATACAATCGAGCGTCTTGGCTTTGAAAATGTACAGCAGCAACTTTTAAGCAACGACCTTCTGGAAAGAAAAGATGAGATTGTCGGTGCAAGTCTGCATCTGGTTGGCGGAGCTACCTGCTAATGTTTTATTTTTAGTTTATAAATTTTTTGTAAAGGAAGATGACCTGACAAGGTCATCTTTTTTTGCAAATTAGAGCCGGGAAAAGAAAAAGATTGTCGTATAATCCTGGGGGATTTCTTCGAATTTAGAGGAAAACGAACAGGTGAGAAACAAAATATTGTATTGTAAAAAACAATAAAACACTATTGCTTGTGTGTTTTTAACAAATGACGGTTGCAAAAAAGAAGAAGAAAGTTTATAATAGAACAAGAAGAACTGAACAGCAAATTCCGGAGGGGATTTTAATATGGATCAATTTGAAATTATAACAGGCGACATTACACAGGTTGATGCCGATGCAATCGTCAATGCTGCTAACTCTGCGCTGCTCGGTGGAGGAGGGGTTGACGGAGCGATACATCAGGCAGCAGGACCTGAGCTGTTGGAAGAGTGCCGCTTGTTGGGTGGTTGTCCAACTGGTAAAGCAAAGCTGACAAAGGGATATCATCTAAAAGCACGTCATGTCATTCATACTGTGGGACCTGTGTGGAAAGGCGGAGAAAATGGGGAAGAAGAACTGCTGAAACAGTGCTATCTGTCCTGTTTAACTTTAGCACAGGAAAATAATATTAAGACGATAGCTTTTCCGTCAATTAGTACCGGGGCTTATCATTTTCCGGTAAACCGTGCAGCAGAAATTGCAATAGGTACGATACTCGGCTATTTAAAAGAACATAGTGGTATTGAAAAAGTGTGGTTTGTCTGTCATGATGACCGCACAGCAATTGTTTATCATATTGCCCTTGACCAATACACTGCTAAGAAATAAAAAAAGAGGAAACAAATTTATTTAATTTGTTTCCTCTTTTTTCTTATTATTTTGTAAAAAGGGCTTTAAAAATTTCTTTTAATAAACCCATGCAGGTATTCAGTCCATCATGATTTTGATCGTGTACAGGACTGTATTCTACGAAATCAGCTGAACATACTCTGGGGTCAGAAAATAAAGTTTTGAGAGTTAGGTGGGTTTCTTCAATCGTCGGACCGTTAGGAATCGGCAATCCTGTTGCAGTATATTCTTCAGAACCAATAAAGTCTACATCAAAGCTCAGATGAATGTAAGGTGTCTGAATTGATTTTAACAGTTCATGGCAACATTCCTCAATCCCTTTTTCTCTGATTTCCGGCATTCTTACTGTGCGGATATGGTGCTGTGTGAGAATTTCTTCTTCTCCGGGATCGATACTTCTGGAACCGATGTAAAAAAGATTTTGTGGAAGAATAAACGGAGATTTTGCTCCCATACCTTCATAAAGTCGAGAGTCACCCAATCCCAAACAAGCAGAAAGAGGCATCCCGTGGATGTTGTGAGAATCCGAGGTTTCGTTGGTGTTAATATCCGTGTGAGCATCAATCCAAATGACGCTGAGCTGATCGGCGGGAATCGAACGGGCAAGCCCCGCAAGAGAACCGATTCCCAGTGCATGGTCGCCGCCGATGATGAGAGGAAATTGCTTACTGCGGACAGCACAATCCACCGTATCGGATAACTGTGAACAGCAATCGGTGACTTCATGCAGATATTTCATAGAAGGTTCTGTATATGGATTTTCCGGCTTAGGCAATATCGGTAAAACCGAAATGCCGGAAACGGTGTGCCCGCAGCTTTCGGCAAGCCCGGAGATATTTTGTTTTGAAAATTCCATTGGAGCCAAGTGGGTTCCTGGATTATCACAACCGTAATATAAAGGAACATTGATGATTTTTATATTCATAAGAAAATCCTTCTTTCTGTTTCTGTAAAGTGATTGTTAAAAGCTGAACTTATTCTAGCACAATTTAGGTAAAAGTGGAAGAGCTGAAAGAAAAGATAGAAATATATTCATATTTTATAAGGATAAAAAAACAGAAGATTCCCATAATAAAACCAGAAGGGAAGTGTTTGGATGGAAGAAAGAAAAATGCAGTGGAAGATTGTGGGATTGTTTTGCATCAGTCTTAGTATATGTACTATTTTAATTTTAAGACTATATTCTTTAAGTATGAATGGAAAATTAAAGCAGGCAGCTGGAAACCAAAGCATTTACTCGTTAGATATTACACAAACCAGAGGCAGAATCTATGACAGAAATCTAAAACCGTTAACAGACACCGAACAACATAGTGTTATTTCAGTTTTGCCCACACAGGAAGCGGCACAGGCATGTGCAGAACAGATTACAGGCAACAGCAGGAGAACCGCACTGGATTTGATATTGCAGGATACCCCTTTTGTAATGCAGCTGGAAAATCGAGAAAAAGTATATTCACAGGATGTAGAAAATTTTACAATCTTCTCAAGGTTGCCACAAGAGCGAGAACAGCAGATGGCTGTACACTTGCTGGGATACCGTAACGGAGAAGGAAAAGGTGTCAGTGGGATTGAGAAAGCTTATGATGAAAGGTTAACAGCTTTTGGGGAGAAAGTACGGGTGCGATGTCAAATCAATGCAGTTGGTGCAGCGGTAGAAGGCAGCACAATGCAGGTTCAAGGTTCTGTCCGTCCGCCAAAAGAGGGTGTTGTTCTCACATTGGATAAACAGATGCAGGAAGTTGTGGAACGAGTAGGAGAAAAAGAAATTGATCGTGGGGCAATTGTGGTGATGGATATTAACAGCGGAGAAATTCGAGCTTGCGCAAGTTTTCCGGATTATGACCCATATCAAGTTGAGGCAGCTCTTGAAGATGAAGATAAACCGTTGCTCAACCGTGCATTGATGCCGTATTGCGTTGGCTCCAGCTTTAAACTGGCAGTTGCAGCTGCTGCGTTGGAGCAGGGGATTTCACCCGGCTTTTCGGTAGATTGTGTTGGAGGAACTACTGTAGCAGGCAGAGTATTTTATTGCCATCATCGTGCAGGTCATCGAGAAACCGATTTACAAAGAGCGATTGAACAGTCATGCAATCCTTATTTTATCCAATTAGGTCAAAAAACAGGGGGAAATGAGATTTTAGGAATGGCAAAAGCTTTGGGATTTGGAAAAGAATGTGTTTTGGCTCCGGGGATTGTTTGCGAATCGGGAACACTTCCACAGCAAAGTGATTTGCAAAATTTGCATGAACTTGCAAACTTTTCTTTTGGTCAAGGTAAGCTGACTGCAACCCCTGTTCAGGTGGTGTCGATGGTGAGTACTATTGCAAATGGGGGAATGGCGGTGACTCCGAAACTGGTGGTGGGAACAACACAAAACGGCAGCACAATCGACCGTATTCCGGACACAGCTTCGGTGAGGGTGTTTTCAGAAAACACAGCTGATATTTTAAGAAAAGGAATGATTGGTGTTGTGGAAAACGGAAGTGCAACAATGGCAAAGCCAAAGCAGGGTGGAGCAGGGGGAAAAACAGCCTCTGCACAAACAGGAAATTATGATAAAAACGGGGAAGAAATTGTGCACGCATGGTTTACCGGATTTTTTCCGGCAGAACAGCCTAAATATGCAGCGGTTATTTTAATAGAAGGAGGGGAATATGGGGGAAGAATTGCTTCTCCTTTGTTTAAGCAGATTGTAGACGGATATGGACCGATAAAACAAGGAGCTTAACTATATAAGTTTTTGTTCCTTCCAGATATTCTATGTATTTGTAATTTTTTTATAACAAAACCATTAAAAATGTAGGAAAAAGAAAAGAAGGCTTTCCAATCGCAATATTTGTGATATAATATAAATGAAATCCCCTGTCAACGTTTTTTTAAATGAAACATCGGGAAAAAAGAAGGGAGTATGATACCAATGGATACTTCAATGGCACAGGGAGATGTAATTAAAGTTGTTTCCTTTAATCTGCGACGAGATTTTGGCCCTCAGCGGAAAAACCGTTGGGACACTCGTAAAGAGCTTGCAGCAAGAACAATATCAGATTCCAACGCAGCTATCATCGGTGTACAGGAATTTTTGCCGAAGATGCGGCAGGACCTCAAAGCTTTGTTGGAGGGGTACAGCATTTTTGGAAAAGGAAGACTGAAAGGGAAAAATCCAAATAATGATGAACATTCGGATATCATCATTAAAAACGATGATGTTGAAATTTCCAGCTGCAATACTTTCTGGCTTTCAAATCATCCGGACAAACCAAGCAGGTCGCACTTGTCTTTTTATCCCAGAATTTGTACTGTCGCACAGGTAAAGTTAAAAAAGAGCGGAAGAAGAATCCGTGTCTTTAACACACACTTTGACCATATCAGTCCTTTGGCAAGAAATTTTGGTGCAAAGATGATTTTGGAAAAGATTCATCAGATTAACCAGTATGACCCACTGCCAACCATTGTAATGGGGGACTTTAATGCCAGCCCAAACAGCAGGGCAGTGAGAATTATGAGAGAAAATCTTCCCGGTTATCAGGATGTTCGTTTGCAGGATATTTATGGATTTGTGGATCAGGTTATCGGAAACACCTATCATGGATTTAAAGGAAAGGTAAAGCAAAAATTTAAACCGATTGATTATATTTTTGTTTCAGAAGAATTTGAAGTTGTTACAGCTTCGGTGGATACCACCAACTATGACGGAGCATATCCTTCTGACCATTATCCAATCAGTGCGGTTTTACGCTTAAAACCGGAACAATAAAAAGAAAAAGCCCCTGTCGTATTTTGAATTTACGTACAGGGGTTTTTTGTATCTCGGCAATTATAAAAGAGTATGTTCTAAAAAAATTTTTAAACCGATTAAAATAAGAATAACTCCACCGAAAATTTCGGCTTTGTGCTTTAAGAATGAGCCAAAAGCTTTTCCAAGATAGGCTCCAAGCAGACAGAATAAAAGGGTAGTTGTGGCAATCAGCATAGAGGAATAAAGGATATTGCTTCCAAGCAAAGCAAAACTAACACCAACAGCAAGTGCATCTATGCTTGTGGCGATTGCCTGTGTGATAATAAAAGAAAAATTAAGCTCTTGCATCTTGTTTTCACTTGGAGAAACTGCTTCCCAAATCATTTTACTTCCGATAATCAAAAGAAGAATAAAAGCAATCCAATGATCTACACAGTTAATAAAAGATGCAAAAGTTCTTCCGAGAAGATACCCTGTTATTGGCATGATCCCTTGAAACAGTCCGAACATTGATGACCAGATCAACGTTTTGCAGACAAATTCTTTTTTGGTGTAGTGACCGAAAGCATACATTCCGTTTGTCATAGAAACAGCAAAAGCGTCCATAGATAACCCGATTGCAATCATCAACAGGTTTAACAAAGAAATTCCCCCTAAAAAATGGTAAAACAATACCGTTCTTACCGCAATTTAAAAATGAAATAAACAGTATAGGATATCTTATTCGATAACACCCTTTAATAGTATAAAAACTGTTTTTTTATGAAAAGAACAGGGTAATTTATATTTAGAAAAAGTGCAGCAGAAACTTTACTAAAAGCTAGATAGTCTATACACAAGTTTAAGCCAAAACAGCACGCTAAAAAGCAGTGCAACGAATATGCACCGCAGTAGAAATGAAGCTGTATTTTTGGCATAACGAGTGGCAATTCCCCGCTAACGCTTCAGATGTAAAAAAGCATTCCCCACCAAATGCCGCAGTCGATACAGATAACGGTCGTAATCCCGCGGTTCTTTACGATTTTGTTTGGAGGGAATGACAAGGTTTAATCCAGCACCAGTGACATTGGCATGGATTTGATTGGTGTCATATCCACAGTCAGCCAACAGGTTTTCTGCGGATATTCCTTCAATCAGGTGAATAGATTCCTTGCAATCAGCTTGGGTACCCTCTGTGATAAGTGCTCTGACCTGCATACCATTTGCATCCACGGCAAGGTGAATCTTGATATTGCCACCTTTTTGTGCGGCTCATATCATGCTTGCCGCCCTTTGCACCGCAAACATATGGATGTATTTTGCAATGGCTTGCATCGATCATCAACCATTCAAAATCCGCTTCATCCACAAGAAATTTTCAGCAGCTTTTCCCCAATACCCTTATCTTGCCATCTGCGAAAATGCTGGTATACTGTACCCCATTTCCTATAGCATGGCGGCAAATTCCGCTACGGTACTCCCGTTCGCAAAATCCAAAACACACTATTGATAAACTGTCGGTTATCTTGTGCGATTCTTCCCCACTGACCGTGTTGTCCCGGTAGGTACGCCTCCAACAGATTCCATGCCTTATCGCTTATGTCATGGCATTGCTGTTCGTTGTTCATAGGAAGAACACCTCCTATTCTTCTGATGTCCATATTATATCACATTACTCGTATATATACAATTTAATAAAGTGAAGTCATTATACAGGTGAGGAAAAATCAGAAAAAATTCCTTTATTACGAAAACTAGAGGTAAAAGTTTACTGCCTGTTCAAGAAATTACAGCAGGAGTATTGTAAAATAAAAAGAGAATCTTCGGCAAAGCAGGGAGTGAAGCTGTGTTTGGATATATTAAACCTGTTAAAGCAGAGCTAAAGGTTAAAGAATGGGAAGCTTATCAAGGGATATACTGTGGACTGTGTAAACAGTTGGCAGAGCGTTATGGCTTTTTTGCAAGAATGACACTAAACTATGATTTCGTTTTTTTGGCTGTTCTGGATATGGCATTGCGGGAAGAACGAATTCATTTTTGCAGACAGAACTGCATTGCACACCCTTTTAAAAAACGAAACTGCTGTATGGCAAATCAAAGTTTGGAATTGTGCTGTGATATAGCGATGATGCTAACTTACCACAAGCTGGAGGATGATTTGCATGATGAAGGATTTTGCAAACGTACAGTTGTTCGCTTGCTGATTCCTTTTGCACGAAGAGATTATAAAAAAGCATCGGAACATCAACCACAGCTTGCCCAAAAACTAGAGGAGCAGATGAAAAAACAGCGTCAACTGGAGCAAGAACATTGCTCTCAGGTGGATCAGGCTGCCGAACCCACAGCGTGCTTGATGAGTGAAGTGTTTGCATCACTCTCGGAAGACTTGTTTAAAAAACGAGCACTGGAACGATTGGGATATTTGATGGGGCGGTGGGTTTATCTGATAGACGCTTTGGATGATTGGTCCGAGGATGTGCAAAAGGGAAGGTACAATCCGTTTGCACAAAGAGGTTTAAACGACACATCCGCAGACTATCATCAATTATATGAAGACGCAAAGGGAACACTTTACCTGACCATTGCAGAAATGAGAAAAGCATATGACCTTTTGGGGATTCGCTCCTTAGATACCATACTGGAAAATGTATTGGATTTGGGACTGAAGCAGACAGTGGATACAATCATTGCAAAACGTCTGCAATTAAATAAAGAATAGAGCAAACAGAGAGAGGGAAGCAAAGAATGACAGATCCATATCAAGTGCTGGGGGTTTCGCCAAGCTCCACAGATGAACAGATAAAAAACGCATACCGAGAGCTTGCAAGAAAATATCACCCGGATAATTACGCTAACAATCCTTTGGCAGATTTGGCTCAAGAGAAAATGAAAGAGATTAACGAGGCATATGACCAGATTCAGCGGCAGAGAAAACAACAAAGTCAAAGTTACGGTTCCGGTCAAAGCTACTCTAAACAAAGCTATGGGGGACAAAGTTACACCAATCAGGGTGCATCTCAATTTGACGATATCCGCCGCTTATTAAATGTTAATCGAATCAGTGATGCCGAAGAGCTTTTAGAAGGAATTCCCCAACAACGCAGAGATGCAGAATGGTATTACTTGCGTGGACGTGTGTTTTATGTTAGGGGTTGGCTGGATCAAGCATACAGCTACTATACCCGTGCAAACCAGATGAACCCGGCAAACGTGGAATATCAAAGTGCGCTTAATCAGCTGATGTGGCAGCGTAACACCGGTCGTCCTGCTGGAGGATATGGAGATTATCGTACCGTGCAGACAGGAGGATGCAGCGGGTGTGATATGTGTTCCAGTTTAATTTGTGCAGACTGCTGTTGTGAATGTATGGGCGGAGATTTGATTAGCTGCTGCTAAAAGTGCTTAGCTTATCTTTAATATCAATTAGGAAGTGATTCTTTGATTAAGAAAAGTACGCAGGTAGCAATGGGTGGAATTGCCTCTGCATTATGTTTATTGCTGATGTTTTTAACAATTATTCCAATTGCAACCTACACGATGCCGGCACTGGCAGGTATGGTGTTGATTGTAGTGGTAATTGAGAATGGATATTCAACAGCATGGATGGTATATGCAGCGGTGGGATTTCTTTCCATTTTCATTTGCCCGGATAAAGAAGCGGCGATGCTGTTTGTCGGATTTTTTGGGTTCTATCCAATATTAAAAGGAAAATTGGAAAAGATACGCAGACGTTTGTTAGAGTATGTGGTAAAGTTTGCGGTTTTTAATGTGGCAATGATTGCAAACTATATGGTAATCATTTACTTGTTTGGAATTCAAGATGTTTTGGAAGAAGTGGGACCGATTGGAAAATACAGTGTTTTTCTGCTTCTTGCTTTAGGAAATGTTGTATTTTTTGTTTATGATGTTGCCCTTTCCAAAATTATCATGGCATATAGATATGTTCTCCGAAAGAAGATTTTTAAAAGAGTAGGATAAATATTGAACCTTAAAAGAGAGGACACGGATGGGAAATTATTCCTGTCCGTGCCCTCCTTTTTTGATACAGTGATTTTTCAGACAGCTTGTGCATATCCTCTTTGCAGGGGGGATCATCTTGAAACTAAATAAGAACAGTATTTTTTATCATTGCCTGTTGCTCAGTTCTTCATCGGTTCTGTTGCAGATGATTGGTTTTGCTTATAGAATTTTGCTTGGACGATTTGCAGGAGCGCAGGCAATTGCGGTATATGGTTTAGTAATGTCAGCATATAATGTAGTGTTGTCCTGTACCTTAACCGGAGTTGCATTATCAGTATCAAGGATTGCCTCATCTTATCAGGCAATGGGGGAAGGGAGGTCGATTGTTCGGCTGATACGCACAGCACTTCTGCTCTTTCTAATGCTGTTTTTTGTGTTGGCTGTTCCATTTGCCTTTGGAAGAGATTTTTTTGCCCAAACAGTTTTAGGCAATCCGCAAACCGAATTGGCTTTGCTGTTAATTGTCCCATGCTTATTTTTAACAGGATTTGAAAACGTTCACAAAGCTTTCTTTTATGGAACCGGTCAAACAATGATTCCGACAATCTCTGAAATATTGGAGATGTTTTGTCGCATAATTGCTGCTGCACTATTATTTCATCTGACAGCAGAAATTTCGTTGGATGATGGTCAGGCGGCAGCGCTGATTGTGTGCGGTATGATTTTCAGTGAGATGGTCAGTGCTACTTTTTTGGTATCTATCTATCATTTACGTCAGACAAAACTGTCAGGAAAAAATACAATCTCTCAACCACAAATTTTAAGAGATATTGCTTCGGTAGCGGTTCCGGTATCGCTGTCCACCTTGATTGGGAGGCTGATTTCTTCTGCAAACATGGTGTTAATACCAAGAATTCTGATTCAGTCAGGGAACAACCAATATGCAGCAATGGAGGAATTTGGCGTATTGTCTGGAATGACGATGCCGATGCTGATGTTGCCGTCAGCTTTCTTTTCTCCACTGATTACCGTGCTCAGTCCGAGATTTTCTGCCGGTAAAGTACTGGAACATCACATAATGATACGTCGAAAAGCCGGAAAAGCATTACATATTGTCGGGCTGATTGGAATTCCTTCCATGACAATGATGTTGATTTTCGGAGAGCAGTTGGGAGAATTGTTGTACCATAATCCATTGGTAGGTAGACATCTTCCGATTTTGACCCTTATAACATTGGTGGGATTTTATTATGCGGTGGCAGAAAGTGTTTTGGAAAGCATCGGATTACAAAAAAGCTGCTCGGTTCTTACAGTAGCGGCTAGCCTGACAGGGCTTCTTTGTACGTTGTTCTTTGGCGGTATCATGAAAAAAGGAATGACAGGATTTTTAATCGGAGAATTGCTTTCATCTTTAGTGGGAGCTGTGTTTTGCCTTAGATGGCTCAAAAAGCAGACTCAACTTAATTTTCAAATAAAAAATTGGGTATTTCGTCCATTATTGGCTTCTGTGGTATCAGGTTTATGGACAAGGTTTGTATTTAATTTTTTAATGCAGGCTGAAATTTTGCCGGTTTTGCGTTTGGTATTCTGTATGAGCCTATTTGCTTTTTTGTATACTATCTTTCTTCGACTTTTGGGGACAGATTTTTGGCAATATACCCAAAAAACGCTGCTAAACCGCTTGCCATGAAGTCTAAAGTGTTTTATAATGAAAGCAAAAAAATTCCAGGAGGTAAACAGCAATGTCGGTAGAGAAAAAAATATTTGGTACTCTCAGTGATGGAAGAGAGGTTTCTTTGTATAAAATTATAAATGCAAAGGGGGAATCGGTCAGCTTTATTGATTATGGTGCAGCAATCGTTTCAATTATGGTTCATGACCGAGAAGGAAATTTGAAAGACATTGCTTTGGGTTGTGATAATGCAGCAGCTTATGAGCAGCAAACTGCTTGTTTGGGTGCAGTTCCGGGCAGATATGCGAACCGCATTGAAAAAGGGACGTTTGTTTTAAATGGAAAAACTTTTCATTTAGCAGTCAATAATGGACCAAACCATCTGCATGGAGGGCCAACCGGTTTTCACCGCAGATTATGGAATGGGGAAATCTGTGACGATAATACCGTCATTTTTACAAGATTGAGCTGTGATGGAGAAGAAGGTTATCCGGGAAATTTAATGGTTTGTGTGAAATATACTTTTGACCAAGCAAGCAGGCTGAGCATTTGTTATCAAGCTTTATCGGATCAAGACACCATTCTCAATCTTACAAATCATACTTATTTTAATTTGAACGGTCACGACAGCGGAAGCGTAGAGGGGCAGGAACTGCAAATTTTTGCGGACAGTTTTACTGAAAATGATAGTAATTGCCTGCCTACGGGAAGGATTGTAAATCTTTCCGCAGAAGAAGGAAGGGTAATGGATTTTAGAAGCCCAAAAACGATTGGAAAAGATCTCCACAAAGAAAGCATCCATTTAAAAAATGCCTCTGGATATGACCATAATTATGTTTTGGAGAAAAATAAAGAAGGAATTGCAGCAAAAGCATATAGCAGTGACAGCGGTATTACTATGGAATGTAAAACAACACAGCCGGGGATACAGCTTTATACAGGAAATTTTTTAGAAGATTCCAATATTCAAGGTAAAAATGGGGCAGTTTATCATAATTTTGATGGATTCTGCTTGGAAACACAGCATTTCCCCGATGCAATACGCCATACTCATTTTCCAAAAGTCATATTAAAAATGGGAGAACTGTACAAAGAAACAACAGAATATTCTTTTGGGATAAAATAACAAAAAAGATTAAAAAAAGGACGGAGAAAGGAAAAATCTCTGTCCTTTTTGTATAAAATTTACCACTTTAGAGAAGTAGCATTGTAATAAAAAATAGTATTAAAATGCAATACAACTAAAAATCAATGTTGAAGATATACATTATAACGAAAGTTTAGAATCTCATCAAAAAAATTATAATAAAATTAAAGTTAAAATGTATAAAAATTTACATCTGCAAATAGTCAAAAAGTCGAAAATAAATTTATTAGAATAAAAAAAGGAGGAAAAATATTACAAATAGTTTTTTTGGATGCTTTTTAAACAGGTTGAATTTTGTGCAATCTATATTTAATGGGGTCTTTGTTTTTATCAAAAAGATACAATTTATAGAATAAAAAAGGTTGTCATTTGGGATTTTACGGGATAAGTTGTATATATCGTACACAAATAATTGCAAGGGATATGGACTAATATATAATATTGACAAACTCGTCGAGATTTGGTATCCTAAATACGGTCGTTATTGAGAATGCGCTGCATATTATTTTAGGGTAATACAGTGCAGGGCAATAACAACTTCTGCTGAGATAGGGCAATATCAATTTAGACAGCAGATGGCGAATGGCTTGGTTCCTGGGGAGGAACCCTATAAGCGAAGGAGGAAGTATATTTGAAGAAGACAATGTCAAGGGCGCTTGCGCTTGCCATGGCATCGGCATTATTGCTTAATGGCTGTGGTAACGGCGGCAATGGTGAATCCGAAGGAGACAATGGAGCTGCCGGAGGTACTACCAATGACGCTGGTAACGCAAACGCTGTCAAGGATTTAGTTTATCCAAGACTTGCAACCAGAGAACTTGAAACTTTTAACCTGTTGTACAGCCAAAGACAGGAGGATTTTGAAACCCTGTGTAACTTGGTAGACGGCTTGGTTGAAGCTGATAGTTACGGTAAAGTACAGCCGGCAGTTGCAGAAAAATGGAGCACAGAAGATGGCGGACTCACATGGACATTTAATCTGCGCAATGATGTAAAATGGGTGGATATGAATGCACAGGAAAAAGCAAACTGTGTTGCCAATGACTTCGCAACTGGTTTGGAATGGGTACTGAATTTCCACAAGAATGATTCTTCCAACACTTCCATGCCACTTGAGATGATTAAAGGTGCAGAAGAATATTACGAATACACAAAAACTCTTTCTAAAGAAGAAGCATACGCTTTAACAGCTGAAGAAGGTTCTAAGTTCCGTGAAATGGTTGGAATTGCAACACCGGATGAAAACACTGTTGTTTACACCTGTATCAATCCAACCCCGTATTTTTATACAGTAGGAACTTACGCTTGTTTGTTCCCGATGTCACAGGCAATGGTAGATGAACTGGGCGGACCGGACGGCGTTAAATCTATGACGAATGAAACAATGTGGTACAATGGTTGTTACACCATGACCTCATATATCCAGGGTAATGAAAAGATCTTGGAAAAAAACCCAACGTACTGGGATAAAGAAGCAAGTTTGTTTGACAGTGTTACTATTAAAATGGTAGAGTCTTCCGACGTTGCATTCCAGCTGTATCAGTCTGGTGAAGTTGATTATTGTGATTTAACAGAAAGTCAGATTAAAACAATCAGCGAAAACGAAGGACACGAATTCCATGATTACATTGTCCCTGCAGTTGCTTCCAAATACTCCTATCCATACCACTTCAATTTCAATAAAATGAAAGAAGACGGTACACCGGACGAAAATTGGAACACAGCAGTTGCAAACGAAGCATTCAGACTTTCTTGGTACTATGGTCTTGACCTGACAAATATGTGGAAACGTGTTAACGCACTTGATCCAATGAGCTGCGAAAACAACTTCTACACCATGAAAGGTCTTGTTTACACCTCCGATGGTACAGAATACACTGAGCTTGTAGCAAAGGAACTGGGTCTGGAAATCAATGGTAAAACTCCGGCAAGACTGGATAAAGAGAAAGCAGAACAGTATAAAAAACAGGCAATAGAAGAATTGACAGCTCTGGGAGTTACTTTCCCGGTAGGAATTGATTACTATATCCCGGCGTCTTCCCAGACAGCTTTGGATAGTGCAAATGTAACAAAGCAACTCTTCTCTGAGTCTTTGGGTGACGATTATGTAACCCTGAACATCAAAACATATGTTTCTAAATTGAACTCTGAGGTAATTAAACCACATCTTCACTCTATTGTAAACAATGGATGGGGCGCAGATTATGGTGATCCTCAGAACTATCTGGGTCAGGAAACATACGGAACCCCACAAGCATACTATTCTCAGAATTACTCTTATATCAATGAAATTACAGAAGAAACTCCGGCAAACAAAGCTCTGTTGGATACTTACAAAGAGTACACCAAGCTGGTGGAAGAAGCAAATGCAATCACTGATGATATGGATGCAAGATATAAAGCCTATGCAAAAGCAGAAGCATATATGTTGCAGCATGCACTGGTTGTACCTGTAAACTATCAGCAGGGATGGTGCTTGAGCAGAATTGATAACACAAGCAGAGCAAATGCAATGTTTGGTTGTCAAAATGAAAAAATGAAGAATTGGAGAACTTCTAAAGACGCCTACACTACAGAGCAGGCGACAGCACTTGCAGCAGAACACGCTGCAAGCACAAAGAAGTAAGGTGCGCTTATGTTTAAGTATACAGTTAAAAGACTTGCACAGTCTCTGGTAACAGTTCTTATCGTTGTAACAATCGTATTTCTGTTGCTTAGAATGCTGCCTACTGACTATTATTTCACAGAAGAACAGCTGATGAAATTTACAGAACAGCAGAAGCAGGAACAGCTCTTAGCAGCAGGTCTTCTTGATCCATTACCAAAACAGTTATTTAGCTTCTATGGCAATTTGGTTCAGTTTGATTTTGGTGAATCAAGAAGAATTCAGAATGGTGTCCCTGTTGTAAAAGTAATTGGGGATAAGTTCGCAATTTCAATGAAAATGGGTCTGATTTCCGTTGGTATTTCCGTTGTGGTTGGTGTTGCTATTGGTATTCTCCAAGCACGTCGAAAAGATAAATTGGCAGACCATATTGGTACCGCTTACACAATCTTCGTAAACGCTGTACCGCCTCTGGTATCCTACTCTCTGATATTGATTTTCGGTTCCCGAGTTTTGGGCTTGCCGTCAATGTATTCTTCCAGAAATGTGGGACCATCCAGTATTCTCCCAATTGTATGTTTGGCTATGGGCTCCATTGCATGGTGGGCTTTGTGGACCAGACGTTACATGATTGATGAAATCAACAAAGATTACATCAAACTGGCTCGTGTAAAAGGTCTTTCTACTCAGAAGATTATGACCAAACACGTTCTCAGAAACGCATTTGTACCACTTGCACAGTATTTGCCAGCATCTTTGCTGTTTACAATCGGTGGTTCCTTGCTGGTAGAGAGATTCTTCTCTGTTCCAGGTATGGGTCCTCTGCTGACTGACGCAATCAGCCGTTATGATACAAACGTCGTTCAGACTCTGGTAATTTTGTATGCAACATTAGGTGTAATTGGTGTATTCTTAGGCGATATTCTCATGATGATTATTGACCCAAGAATTAGACTTGCAGATAAAGGAGGTTCAAGATAGTGGAAGATCAGAACAAAGTATTAGATCAGAAACTGGAAAACGAAGATGAGCTGTTTCACTTTGTAGAATATTCTCCTGAAGCTGCTGAAATGATAGGCTACTCGGATTATTCCTACTGGAAATCTGTTTTCCAAAACTTTATGAAGAAAAAATCTGCTGTAATCTTGAGCATTATTTTCTTCGCACTCGTTATTTTTTCTTTCATCGCTCTTGCAATTGGTAAATATGATTATGCAAATCTGGTAACAGATAGCTCAAAAGCATTTATTCGTCCAAACGCTGAATATTGGTTCGGTACCGATAACATCGGTCGTGACTACTGGTGTCAGGTTTGGTATGCATCCCAGACATCTATTAAACTGGCTTTGATTGTAGCTCTTGGTGAATGTGTCGTTGGTATTACCATCGGATGCGTTTGGGGCTATGTTCGTCAGCTTGACCGTTTCTTCACTGAAGTTTACAACATCATCAATAACGTTCCAATGATTATCTACATGACACTGATTGCTCTCTTGGTTGGTCAGAGCTTCCTTATCATGTGTGTATCCTTGATCGCGTTTGGTTGGCTTGTAATGGCAAGAAACGTTAGAAACCTGGTATTGATGTATCGTGACCGTGAATTTAACCTGGCGTCCAGAACTCTTGGTACACCAATCCATCGTGTACTGGTTAAGAACATTCTCCCACAGCTGATCAGTGTTATCATTCTCCGACTGGCTCTGTCTATCCCAGGCACCATCGGTATGGAATCTATGCTGTCTTACTTGGGTCTTGGTCTTGATATCAATACACCTTCTTTGGGTATTCTGCTGAGAAATGCTCGTAGCTACTTCCTTGATTATCCATACCTGCTGATTTTCCCAGCTGTAATCGTTTCTGTAATCACAATCACATTCTACCTGATCGGTAACGCATTCTCGGATGCTTCCGACCCACGTAATCACGTATAAATTAAAGAACAGGAGGAAAACATAATGGCAAAAGAACCTATTTTATCTGCTAAAGATGTGGAAATCCAGTTCAGTCTGCGTGGTCGTAAGTTAACAGCAATTCGTGGGTGCTCACTGGATTTATATGAAGGAGAAACTCTTGCAATCGTAGGAGAATCTGGATCCGGTAAATCAGTATTTACAAAATCTTTCATCGGTATGTTGGATGCCAATGGTAGTATTACCAACGGCTCCATTACATACAATGGGGTAGATATCTCAAAATACAAAACAGAAAAAGAGTGGCTGACAATCCGAGGCAAGAAAATTGCAATGGTTATGCAGGACCCAATGACTTCTTTGAACCCACTGAAAAAAGTTGGTAAACAGATTGAAGAAAGTATTGAGCTGCATCAGGGATTGAAAGGCGAAGAAGCGAAGAAGGAAGCAATCGAAATGCTGAAAAAAGTAGGCATTCCTGATCCTGAACGCCGTTACAATCAGTATCCTCATGAGTTCTCCGGTGGTATGAGACAGCGTGTTGTTATTGCAATTGCTGTTGCTTGCCGTCCTCAGATTCTGATTTGTGACGAGCCAACCACTGCTTTGGACGTTACAATTCAGGCACAGATTTTGGACCTGGTTCGTAATCTGCAGTCTGAACTCCATATGACAGTTATTTATATCACCCATGACTTGGGCGTTGTTGCAAACGTAGCTGACCGTGTTGCAGTTATGTATGCTGGTCAGATTGTAGAATATGGATTGGTTAATGAAATTTTCTACGATGCATGGCATCCATATACTTGGGCACTGCTGTCTGCACTTCCACAGCTTGGTGTAAAGGGTCACGATCTACCTTCCATTGAGGGTACTCCTCCGAACCTGTTCAACACCATTAAAGGTGACGCATTTGCACCTAGAAACAAACAGGCGTTAGCGATTGATTTTGTAAAAGAGCCGCCGTTCTTCAGCGTCTCTGAAACTCATAAGGCAAAGACATGGTATTTGGATCCACGTGCTCCTAAGATAGAGCAGCCAGAAGCCGTTCGCCGCCTGCGTGAGACAATGAGAGAGAGAGGTTAATGGCATGGCAGAGAGAGAAAAACTAATCGAAGTTAAAGATTTGCAGATTACCTTTGGCAGCGGTAGAAAAAAATTTGTCGCTGTTGATCATGTAAATTTCGACATTTATAAAGGTGAAACCTTTTCTCTGGTTGGTGAGTCCGGTTCTGGTAAAACTACAATCGGTCGTGCTATTCTGAGAATTAATCCAACTTCAGCAGGTGAAATCTACCTGAGTGGTAAAAAGATCAATGGAAAAATCTCTAAAGAACTGGATAAAGAAGTTATCCGTAAATGTCAGATGATTTTCCAGGACCCAATGGCTTCTTTGAATGAAAGAGCTAAAGTAGACTACATCATTTCTGAAGGCTTGATTAACCATCACCTTTACAAAGATGAAAAAGACAGAGAAGAGAAAGTTCAGAAAGCTTTGCATGAAGTTGGCTTGCTGCCAGAGTTTGCTTCTCGTTTCCCACACGAGTTCTCTGGTGGTCAAAGACAGCGTATCGGTATTGCAAGAGCTCTTGTTATGGAACCTGAATTTATCGTAGCTGATGAACCTATTTCCGCTTTGGACGTATCCATTCGTGCACAGGTATTGAACCTGCTCAACCGTCTGAAGAAAGATAGAGGTCTTACCTATCTGTTCATTGCACATGACTTGTCTGTTGTACGTTTCATTTCTGATAGAATTGCAGTTATTCACAAAGGCAGAATTGTTGAATTGGCAGAAGCGGAAGAACTTTTCCGTCATCCTCTGCACCCATATACAAAAGCTCTGCTTTCTGCAGTTCCACAGCCAGACCCAGAGGTTGAAAAGAAGAAGAAACTTCTTGTTTACGACACATCTGTTCATGACTATTCTGTTGACAAACCAATTTGGGAAGAAATTCTTCCAGGTCACTTTGTTTACGGAAATCAGAAGGAACTGGAGCAGTACAGAAAAGAAATTGCAAATTCTCCAAAGTAAGAATCGCTTTGTAAGAATTGTAAAAAGAGAACCGGTCTTTCTGACTGGTTCTCTTTTAGCTTTAATTTGTATAAAAAGTAGAAAAGGTTTTTTTAAATGAAAAAAATAATTAAATTGTATCACGCCTACATGACACGTCCTATAATCTACAAAATGCTTACCAGAGTGGGTATTGGACTTGTGATTTCTTTGATTTGGGATCGTTTTATCAATATAGAGCACTATTTTAATATGACAGAACATGCCTTTTTAATTGTGGGCGCCTTTTTATGGATGATGGCATGGATCGGCTATTTGAGATTAGATGGTGTTGGCTTCCATTATAAAAAAAGAAAAGAAGAAACTGAAAAGAAGAAACATCGAACCAAGGAAATGGTGGATTTTGTAGAAGAAGATGCAGTTTCTTTTGATGAGTTAACAAAAGAAGAAAGAGTTGCCTGCAACTTTGCAGCAAACTTTTTTTCAGGTGCTATCTTTATTATAATATCCGTGGTTGCAATGGTATTTTAAGTTTCTATTATAAGATCAATGAAGGCTCTGAAGGAATCTTTCAGGGTCTGTTTGTGTTGTCTTGAAAATGATTTCTTTATTTTGCAGCAATAATACAAATATATTTGAATTTTTGATCTATAACAGTAAAAGCAAATTTAAATATTTGCACCAGTTATTATCTCTTACCTAGAAATTATTAAATAACTTCTATTTTCAAGATAAAGTTTACTAAGACATTATTTCTACAAAATGATTGACGGCAACTCATTTGATAGATGCTATACTAGAGGAAAAGAATCGGTACTTCGTAAAAGAATACCGGTTTTTTTATTTATTGCAACTTTAAGAATAGCAAAGTTTTTCAGAAGTTATAATTAGAATTATTCTGTGTATTGTTAAACAGTGCAAACACTTTAATGGGAAATCTCCTGGTTAATTTAAAAAAATTATAGAAATGTTCACATCTTCATGATAGACTTTGAAGAGAAATAGAACGATATACCTCCTATATTAGAAAGATAACTATGAGCTGGAAAGTTTTTGATGCCGCTATGAGCTGTAAAACAAAGAAGGTACAAAAC
>JAHHTY010000035.1 GCA_020024325.1 Negativibacillus sp. | reverse complement strand
ATGGCAGACACAGCCCTGCAAGTTGTGCCTTTGTACCTCCTGCTGCCGGCTATCTAATGGCAAGTGTTGGTATCCGCCGGCTTGAAGCCGGAAACTCTTTTGCGAATCCAACTTTCTAAAAAACGAGAGTTTTTCCGCCCGCATTGCTCGGACTCCTTCAGCCAGTCGTCCTCTTGAGTGAAAGAATTTTGTCTACTATCTTCTTGGCTTGAAGCCCGAAACTCTTTTGCGAATCTAACTTTCCAAAAAACAAGAGTTTTTCCTTTGCAAAATATTTTAAACTGCAAGTTCATTACACCTAAATGAAGCGGACAAATGGTATCATTTGTCCGCTTCATTTTTCTAAAATTATTTTATATTGCATCATTCTAATGGTGGGAGATACCATATATCTTGAAGTTTGCCGTCCTTTACATCATACTCAACCACCAAAACAATTTTGGGAAGACCCTGCATACGAATCTTTTCCTGCATTCTTTCTTGTAACCCTAAATTATATCTGTCAGAAATAGATTCTACCTTTTCCCATGCTATAGGGTTATCTCCGTCTCTGATACCTTGATTGATACTTTCAAGTTGCTGTGCCTGCAAATATCTTGAGAATATTTTTTCATATCCGCCCTGTGTTTTTAAATATTCCATAACTTCAGGATGGTTAGGTAATTCGTCAATTACAAATCTTTTTATCATTGTAGTATTTTCTGGACTCATAGCAGCAAACAATCCTTTCTGTAATAATACAACCAAAGTAGCTCAAGTATGATGCCATCAGACGTTTTTTTTAATGAATACTCCCATCGAACTTATAAGGTGGAGTATAACACATTGCATGGTAAAAAGCAATCCGCCTTTTATTCAAATCCCCTCTCGCTTTTTGAGCGTTTTAAACATGATTTTTACTTCACTTTTTACATTGATCTAATCCTTTCGTTTTGAAGAACCTTTCTATATATTTTCTAAATCCTTGACATTTCTTTTTTGATACTTTAGAATCTATTTTAATCATGATTTAGCTAGAAAGGAGATTTATTAAAATGTTTAAGAAAATCTACATTTTGCTAACAATCCTCCCATTCTTCATCAGTACATTTTCCTACCCATTTCTCCCAACAAAAATCCCCGCACATTATCAGCTTTCCGGAGAGGTGGACCGTTGGGGCAGTCGCGCGGAAATTTTTATTATACCTGTGTTCTGCATCATTATATCTTTATTATTCGCTTTATCCATAAAAGATACCCACAAACAAAATTCTGGAAATTCGAAGAAAATTTTTTATATTCTCGGCTGTTCCATGCTGATTGTTTTTAATATAATTTTTTTCTGTATGCTCACCACATCTTTTTCTTGTGTTGAAAAACTGCCTTCTTTGCAAAGCAGGATTGGTACTATAATCAATATTGCAATTGGATTTTCTCTTATCGTGATTGGAAATATCCTGCCGAAAGTAAAACAAAACTCCGTTTTGGGATTGCGAACAAAATGGAGTATGACAAACGACATTTGCTGGAATTTAAGCCAGCGTTTTAGCGGATTAAGTTTTCTCATCACCGGATTATTAATAATTATAACTTCCTTAATCATTTCCAATTACAAACATCAAATTATTATTTTGTTTGTTCTGATTAGTCTTAACACCATCTTCTCGGTTGTTTATTCTTACAAGGTTTATCTTAAACATGGAAAAGCGGATTAAAAATTTTGCTTTGTATAAAAACTCCTTCTTTAGGTAACACTACCAAAAGAAGGAGTTTTGTTTTTAGGGGGGATTTCTTTGCTGTTTTTCTTTGGACTGGGCATCGGTTTACTCAACGGATTCTTTGGGTCCGGCGGAGGAATCCTTGCTGTGGCTCTTTTTGAAAAGCAAGGATTAGAGGTTAAAAAAGCCCATGCAACCAGCATTGCTGTCGTTCTTCCGCTCTCCATCATCAGCCTTGTTATATATTGGTTTCACGGAAACCTGCTGTTACAGGAGAGCCTTCCTTTTTTTATTCCTGTTCTATTAGGTTCTTTGTTGGGAGCATGGGGACTCAATAAATTTTCAGCCCCCATTTTAAAACTCATCTTTTCTATTTTGATTTTATACAGCTCTATTAAAATTTTATGGTCATGAAAGGGGAAAATAAATTGGATTTTTCGCTATTTTCCTTCCTTGCTGTGCTGCTTTCTTCTACTGTCGCCGCTATGGGACTGGGTGGAGGAACCGTTCTTCTTTTATACCTTTCATTTTTTTCCTCATTAACACAACCTCAAATGCAGTCGGTTAATCTACTTTTATTTCTTCCTGCCGCTGTTATTTCGTTGCTGATCCATCGAAAAAACGGATTGATTGATACCACCTTTCTCAAACCCTGTTTACTGGGCGGAATAATCGGTGGAATTGGCGGCAGTTTACTTTCCAACAATTTAAATCTCGATTTGTTGAAAAAAGGCTTTGGTGTTTTTCTTTTACTGATTGGGATTCGAGA
This sequence comes from Negativibacillus sp., assembly GCA_020024325.1. Classification (GTDB taxonomy): domain Bacteria; phylum Bacillota; class Clostridia; order Oscillospirales; family Ruminococcaceae; genus Negativibacillus. The sequence goes on along the minus strand of JAHHTY010000035.1, from coordinate 19,512 downwards.
ACTTTTTCTTTCACTTTCTTATCTTTATAAAAACTTTTTACATCACAAGGCATAAAACCCTTTTCTTTGTGCAAAATACAGTCAGAGGAAATTATCTTACCCACGAAAGGAAGGATTACCATGAGTAATGGATTTCAAAAATTCATCTCCGGCAAGGGATTCTATCTTGCCCTAGCAGTCTGCCTTGCGGGTGCTGGTGCAGCCGCATGGGTTGCTGTTGACAAAACCATCAATAACATCGAAAACGCCCCTTTATCCGAAACTCCGCCGGCACAACAGGAAGAACCTTTTACCCAGCCTGCGGAGCAAAAGCTTCAAGATGTCCCAAAACAGGAAAACTTCGACAGTCATTCGGACAAGGCAGCCAAGACACCAGACAAAGGGGAGGAATCTCTTTCAGCAAACAACGATTCCTCAACACCTGCTTTGCAGCCTTCTGTGCCTCCAGAATCTTCTTCGGAACAGCAAAAATCTGCCGAAGCATCCACACAGCCAAAAATGCAGCAGCCATCGGACGATTTGTCCTTCGCTTTGCCAGTTAGCGGTGCTTCCATCACCCCATTCAGCGGAGATATGCTTGTTAAAAACGAAACCCTGAATGATTGGCGTACCCACAACGGCATTGATATCAGTGCGGCTTTAGGTTCTGCTGTTACCTCCTCTTGCGACGGAATTGTTACCAGCGTTCACGCTGACCCTATGTGGGGTAATGTTGTTGAAGTAACTTCCGGCGAATATGTTATCACCTATGCCGGGCTTTCCGATGAAATTCCGGTATCTGAACAAACATCTGTATCTGCCGGTCAGCAAATCGGCTCGGTCGGTGAAATTCCCTGTGAACTCTCGTTGGAGCCTCATCTGCATTTTGACGTAAAACATAACGGTAAATATGTGGACCCGGCTTCCCTTGTAAAATAAATACTCCAGGTTACCGACTCCTCCTCTCAAAACACAAAATCCTTCTCCCAAATAGGAGAAGGATTTTGTGTTTTAAATTATAATTACCTGATTTTTTATTGAACTGTTATCTGTATCTTTTTTATAACGGGAAATTTACTTATCACGTCCGACCTTTGCATTATACGCTACCGGATTAGAGTGGGTACTGATTGTGCTGGAAGGAGTTCCTTCTGAAACCAGTTTTGCCATAACTACAAAACGCTGATTGTCAGTATTTCCATGCACTCTGGTGCAGGTAGAAAGAGTAAGAATTTTATCTTCACTGGTAACAGGAACATTGTAGTTTGACAAGCTCTTAGATTTTGCTTCGGCAATAACCTGCTGGAACTGTTCCTGGCTCATTTTTGCAAAGTTATAACCAAAACTTAAATCGGTGTAATAGCTTGCAAATACCTGGAACACATAATCCTTCTCCGTAGTAGAGAAATAGATAAACGGGTTATCCTGTGCAAAATCAGTATAGTGATAAGATGACACTAAAGAGAACATTGTATCGTTACTCTGCATATTTGCCATTGTTCTTGGTGTGTAGATGTTGTGCCAGTTATGACCGTACAGGGTGGTATTTTGAGAAAGTTCCGGAAAAGAACACTCATAGTCTGCCCAGATAACACCATCCCTGCTATAATTTTTATCATAGCCTTTTGATTCATAATAAGCGTAGTTTTCTACACCGGCTTTATAAACAACAGGATAATCTACATTCGTATTTGGAAGTTTAATCCATCCAATTGTGTCATCATTTTTGTTTGCCTTAAATTCTGCTGCTTTTTCTGCCAAAGATTCCTCTTCCAAAGAAGCAACCATGTTGGCATTTTTTCCATCTCCAGAGGATTCCAATGTTCCTACCAGCTTATTGATGGCAATTAAATCCACAAGCTGGGTCACGGTAGGAACGCGCTGTTTTTTTGCGCTTAAAATAACATCCTGCAGTGCTTGCTGCTGGGGGTCTGCTTCCGCAGTATTTACAGGGTAAGATATGTGTGCTTTCGATGAAGTTTGTGTTCCTTTATCAGATCTGCCAAAAAAGAACCATGCTGCTCCGGCTACTAACAAAACGATTACAACAATTATAATCACCAACGGTAGGTTGGATTTTTTAGGGGACTTCTTCATATCACCTGCTGAAAAACCTGCAAAAGTATCTGGTTTTGGAACCCCTGTTACGCCGGAAACGCTGTTATCTGCCGGTCCTTTTTTCTTTTTCGTGGACTGTCCGATTCTATCTTTCATATCTGTTCACCCTTACATTTTTATTTTTGTGTTTTGGTGCAGCAAATTTACAAGATGAAGCTGCCAAAACTCACATACATTTTTTTGATTCAAAAGAATCATGTTCTTTTTCATTATATCATAACTAAGTACGTTTGTGGAAGATGATTATGTAAATTTTAAAGATTCATTCATAGAATTTTGGAATGGTTTTTTTATGAAAAATGCAAAAAAATCCACTTCTTTTTTATCAGAGTGGATTTTTCTACAATTCAGCTTAGCCGAAGTTATTCAATCACCAATTTCTTTGGCTGATAGCGATTTACAGAATCCTGATTGATAACAAAGGATTCGTCATTTGCTTTTTCCAAAAGCAGGTTAGAAAACTCTTCATCTTTTAAGGCATGACGAATTGATTCCTGAACAAACTCAAAATCGCTTGGGTCTGCGTTGATATCAGTGGTTGCACCAATTGCAATCATTGTATCTGTCTGAACCTTCACAATTTCTCCCAGTTCAGCTTCTTTTAAAGCTGTTACAACCTTTTTGTCAAGGGGGGTGGTTGCAGTGTCAAGCAAGCGGTAGTTGTTGGTGTTCATATCATATTCTTGACCGGAAGGTGCATTATCTTTTCTGTACTGGTTTAGAACTTCGTTCCAATCTTTTCCGTCATCGCGTCCCATCTGACCCTGAATATAAAGATTTTCTGCAGAACTTTGAACAGAGCTGCCCTGCATCTCTGCTATTTGCTTCTGTGCTGCCTTCTCTTCTTCTGTTGCGTCTTCTTTTACTGGTGCTTCTGCCGGAAGGCTGAAGGTTTCTACTGCCATCTTAATGTAATTCTCGTTGTAGTATTTTTTCATTTCGTCTTGCGAAACTTCTTTTTCTCCGCCCGGACCGTAGAGTGCATCAAATACTTTGGCTTTCATATAGACTATCTGATACATAAGCTCAACAGAGTTTTTAGAAATTCCGTTCTTTTCTAAATTTGTTCCCATCTGTTCATAGTAAGACTCTGCCTGTGTCTTGCAGGTCATCAATTCCTGTTCTGTAAAAGAAAGACCCAGCTCATTAAAGTAGTCACAAACTGCCATATTTTCTTTTGTTGACTTCAGTGCCGTTTCTTTGATCCATTCAGAAGCGTCTTTGCCTTCTATTGTCTGTTTCAGAATATTTTTTGACGAATCCTCAACCATCATAGATGCATCAAAATGGCTTTGCAGCATATTGTTGATGTAAACGCCTGCCGGCATCTCCAGTTCGCCTTTTTTCATAATCCAGCTTGTATCGGCAGAGCAGGCTGCACAGGAAAGCAGCATTGCACCTGTAATCAGGACTGCTGCACATTTTTTCAGAAAACTCATTCAGATATCCTCCCGATATTTTATACTTCTTTGTTATCTGTGTTTTATAAATTGATTTTTGCAAAACACTTTTTTATTATACACCCAATCTTATGAAAAGTCTATGAATAAACTCGAAAAAGAAAGGGCTGTTTTTATTTTACAGAACTTATATTTTCTCCGGACAAAATTCCCAAAGCCAACCGCATGGTATCGATTGGTTTTTCTCCTTTTGCAACCTTGACAGTCAGATAAGGTTTTGCACCTGCATTGAGCATCACTCTGCCCTTTAGCTCTGCTGCCAAACGACTTGCTTTTTCCATATCCACTGTTTCAGGATAAAGCAGCAAGCTGTCGGCACGTTGAGAAATCTCCTTGATGCCAATTTGGGCTGCGGTATTCCTGAGCAGCGATACATCAATGAGCCCCTTCACCGCTTCCGGTGGATCTCCAAAACGGTCAATCAGCTCATCTGTGATATCCAGCGCATCGGTTTCATTTTGAATTGAAGCGATTTTCTTATAAATATCAATTCTCTGTGCAAGGCTTTCGATATAACTTTCCGGAATATGAGCTCCGATTCTGATATCCACAAGACACTCGGTTGTATGTGCATCCGGTTTTTCACCTTTTGCTACCGCTACTGCATCAGAAAGCATCTTGAGGTACATCTCATATCCGACCGCTTCCATGTGTCCATGTTGTTGAGCACCCAAAATATTTCCTGCTCCTCGAATTTCCAAATCTCGCATCGCAATACGGAATCCCGAGCCAAATGTTGTAAATTCTCGGATTGCCTCCAGACGTTTTGTCGCAACATCGGTCAATGCCTTGCCCTTTGTGACTGTAAGGTACGCAAAGGCTCGGCGGCTGGAACGTCCCACACGTCCACGAATCTGATACAGCTGGGAAAGTCCCAAACGGTCTGCATCTTCAATAATTAAAGTATTGCAGTTGGAAACATCCACACCAGTTTCAATGATTGTTGTGCAGACCAGAATATCAATCTCATGGTCAACCAGACGTTTCCAAACCTTGGACAACTGTTCTTCGCTCATTTTTCCATGTGCAACTACTACGGTTGCATCGGGGATAAAATGTCTGATGGTATCGGCACAGTGATCGATGGTATCCACGCGGTTATGCAGATAGAACACCTGTCCCCCACGACGCAGTTCTTTGTTCATTGCCTGTGTTAAAATTCCCCAATCATGTTCCATAACATAAGTCTGAACCGGTTGGCGGTCCTGCGGAGCTTCTTCAATGGTGGACATATCCCGAATCCCCGACATTGCCATATTAAGTGTCCTCGGAATTGGGGTCGCCGATAAAGTTAGGACATCAACATTGTTTCGCATTTCTTTAAAGCTCTCTTTATGCTTTACACCAAAACGCTGTTCCTCGTCGATGATGCACAATCCCAAATCTTTAAATTTAACGTCCTTCTGTACCAGTCTGTGTGTTCCAACCAAAATATCAATCTCACCGCGGCGCAGTTCTTCCAAAACCTGTTCTTGTTCTCTTGGAGTACGGAATCGGGAAAGGATATCTACCTTGATCGGAAAGCCCTCCATCCTCTTACGGAAAGTTTGATAATGCTGCCATGCAAGAATCGTGGTTGGTACCAATACCGCACACTGTTTGCTATCCATAACGCATTTGAATGCCGCACGAATGGCAACCTCTGTTTTTCCAAAGCCAACATCTCCACACAACAAACGGTCCATTGGAGTTTCTTTTTCCATATCTGCCTTGATTTCTGCAATACAACGCAGCTGGTCATCTGTTTCATCATAAGGGAATCGACGTTCAAAGTCATTCTGCCAGTCGGTATCCTGGCTGAAGGCATATCCCTTTGCTGCTGCACGCTGAGCATATAATTTTATCAGCTCATCTGCCATATCTTTGACAGCTTTTTTTACTCTTGCTCTTGTTTTTGCCCATTCTGCCGAATTGAGCTTATTCAGCTTTACCACGCTGTCCTCTTTACCGCCGATATATTTGGTAACAAGATCCAACTGGGTAACAGGAACAAACAGCATATCGCTGCCTGCATATCGAATCTTGATATAATCTTTGACAACACCGTGGATATCTCGTTTTACAATTCCTTCAAAGATACCAATACCATGAGAAACATGAACTACATAATCACCAACATTCAGGTCGGAGATATTTTTTATGTTAACTCCTTTTTTCTGTTTGAGTGGCTTTTTGCGGTTGCTTCCGGTTTTTGTATGGCTCAATACCGCAAGTTTAAGCTGCGGATATTCCATTCCCGAAGAAAGTGTTCCCTCTACTACGTACACCTTACCGGGAACCAGAGAAGCAACATCCTGCACTAAATCTGCGGAAAAATCGTGCTGCAAATCATGGACCAGAGCCTCTGCTCCTCTTTGCGTTCCGGCAAAAACGACACAGCAAAAGCCGGTTTTCATGTAATCTTCAATATCATCTTTTAAAATTGCATATTCGCCGCTCCATGTAGAAAGCTGGGAAGCGGTAATGGAAATCAGCTCTTTGAGCGGAACTTCCCCCACAGAACGACTGAAGGTATCCATCAGTACTCCCGCATGTTTGCAAAGACTTCTGCACAAGTCGGTAAAATCATCATAATAGACGCTGCATCCCCGAAACAGTACACCATCTTCTAAAAGAATTTTGACATCTTCATGGTGCTGTGCCATTGCATTGGAAAAGCTTTCCTTACAGGAAATCGGCTCACACAAAAAGGTCATGGCATCCGCTTCAAAATAATCAATGATAGTAGTCGGCTGATATAAAATCGGCAGGTAGCGGTCAATGCTGACAGGGTTTAAACCGCCGTCCAAACGTTCAATATCTTTTTGCAGATGTTCTTTTACTTTCAGACCGTTTTTCCCTTTTTGTGCCTCCATCTGTTTTTGGAGCAGCTCGATTAACTTTTCCGGTGAATCAAACAAAACCTCTCTTGCAGGAGGAATGGTTACATACTCAATATCCTCCTGACGGCGCTGTGTATCGACCTGAAAGGTGGACATGGTATCTATGCTATCATCCCAAAATTCGATTCTCACAGGCTCGGTTCGGTTTGGCGGAAAAATATCTAAGATTCCTCCACGTCTTGCAAACTGGCAAATCCCCTCTACCTGCTCGCGACGTTGATATCCCATCGAAACCAGTTTTTTGATAATTTCCTCTTCATCATAAGATTCGTTTTGGTCGATTGTCAAAATAGAATCTTGAAGCTTCTGCATTGGAATGGTTCTTTCGCAAGCCGATTCGATGGAAGAAACAACAACCCTTGCTTCTTTTCTCAGCACCGCACTGAGTACACCCAAACGCTGATGCTCAAATTCGCCTGAAGCTCCGTCCACATCCAACAAGACATAATCTCTTGCCGGAAAATGTAGTACCTTTTCTCCAAGCAAAGTGGAGAGGTCGGCTGTAAAGCGGATTGCGGTACTTTCGTCCGGGACAATCACCAGTGCGCGTTTATCCAGCTGAGATACCAATGAAGCAATCATATGTGTTTTATGTGCAGCTGCTGCACCGGTAATTGAAATCGGAGTTCGTCCGTTTTGCAGTGCTGTTTTTAACTGTTGATATTCATCCATCTTATCCAAAACGTTTAAAAACTGTTTCATAATAAAATTCCACCCACCTTTCTTTTCTCTTATCTAAATCTTAACTTATCTGTCATCCATTAGTTGAATAAATTCATTGCACGGTCAATCTTTCCTGCGACAATCTCTTTGACTGCATCATAACTGTGATCCAGCACAGGAGAAAGGTTCTTCATATCTTCGGCAGAAAAATTACCCAAAACCCATGCTGCTAAATCATAATCCGGGTGTGGCTTTTTGCCCACGCCGATTTTAATGCGTGGATATTGGTCGCTGCCCGTTAGGTAGATAATGTTTTTAATGCCATTGTGTCCCCCATCGCTGCCTTTTCTGCGAATACGCATTTTACCAACATCCAAAGAAATATCATCAAATATTACAATAATATGTTCCGGTGCTATTTTATAAAACTGGCTTGCCTCCCTCACTGCCTCACCCGAGTGATTCATATAGGTGGAGGGCTTCATCAACATTACTTTTTTTCCTTCAATTTCGCACATCCCGCACAGTGATTTAAATTTTAACTGTTCTACGCGGCAGTTGGTTTTTTCCGCAATTCTGTCAATTGCCATAAATCCTGCATTGTGTCTGGTGGTATCATATTTCGGTTCCGGATTTCCCAATCCCACTACCAAAAATTCCGGTGTACCTGTTACAACCGGCTTTGTATTGAAAGCTTTGAGTTTTTCAAAAATATCGTACATTTTTTTGTCCTTTCTTTAATACAGATCCCTGCGGTCAACAACAGGGCAGCACAACCACAGACCTCTATCTTATAGAAGCCTGTGGTTATGTTGCCCATTTTTTAGATGATATTGTGTTTTTGCCGTTATCCTAACAGCTTTGATGAATCGTTAAGGATATGTTTATTTAATACCCTCATCACATCCACACTGCATCAGGTTCCTTTTGGATTTTTATTTTTACAGTCACAATGTGTCATTGCTCCGGTCATGTTTTTGATATCCTTTAGCGTTCTTGCCCCTTTTTTGATTGCGTTAACGATATCTTCCTCTGTCACCATGTCGCAATAGCATATATATTTCATATTGCAAACACCCTTCCGCCTGAATTAAATCCAACTACCGCTTTGAATGTTAACAAAAGGGCAGGTTTTTACCTGCCCTTTTGTTACTAAAATAATTAAACAAACAGCGGAGAAACCGGTTTGTCCTGATAGATTCTCTCGATTGCTTCTGCAAAAACAGGTGCAACCGGAAGCTGTGTAATTTTTTGACTGGTGCATTCTTTTGGCAGTGGAATGGTGTCGAGAATAACAACCTCTTTGAGGGCGCTCTTTTCAATTCTTTCCAAAGCAGGACCGGAAAGAACACCATGTGTTGCACAAGCAATAACTTCTTTTGCACCGCCAACCTCAACCAGAGCGTTTGCAGCGTTGCACAGAGTGCCTGCGGTATCAATCATGTCATCAACGATGATAACTTTTCTGTCACGAACATCACCGATAATGTTCATTACTTCGCAAACATTTGCCTTTGGTCTTCTCTTATCAATGATTGCCAGAGGAACATCGCAGCGTTCAGCAAATTTTCTTGCTCTTGTTACAGAACCGAGGTCCGGAGAAACAACGGTGTACTGGGACTGTTCGTCGCCAATCTTCTCGATAAAGTGTGGGATCATAATCGGCACACCCAGCAGATGATCTACCGGAATATCAAAGAAGCCCTGAATCTGGGATGCATGAAGATCCATTGTCAGAACACGGTCAGCGCCTGCTGCTGTGATAAGATCTGCTACCAGTTTTGCAGAGATTGGATCTCTGGCTTTTGCTTTTCTGTCCTGTCTTGCATAACCAAAATATGGGATAACTGCAGTTACACGACCTGCGGATGCACGTTTAAATGCATCAATCATAATCAGCAGTTCCATCAGATTGTCATTAACAGGTGTGCATGTAGACTGTACCACAAACACATCGGAACCACGAACAGATTCCTGAATAGAAACCGCAATCTCACCGTCAGAGAATGTTTTTACTTCACTTTTGCCTACCGGCAGACCCAGACATGCTGCGATTTCAGCTGCTACTTTCGGGTTGGAATTGGCAGTGAAGATCTTGATATCTTTGCCATGCAAATTCATTTCTTTTTGACTCCCCTTACTTTTCTCGGCAGATTTTTCCGCCCACCTTTTTTCCTCTTTAGTTAATCTAAACACTTAGTTAACTTAAAGAATATCCGGCAAATGCCATGAAACAGCTTTATTTTTAGCTGTTGGATACAAAAAAATTACTTTTGTTCTTTTGCCTTTTCTTCCAGTTGCCTCTGGCGATAATTCTCTACCCAGCCCTCTTTATTCTGTTGGCGGGCTCGTGCGATTGCAAGACTGTCTGCCTGTACGTCCGAGGTAATGGTTGAACCTGCTGCAATATATGCTCCTTCTCCAATATGTACCGGAGAAATAAGATTCGTGTTGCATCCAATAAATGCGTTGTCCTCTACCCTGCTTCTGAATTTGCGGTAACCATTGTAATTTACTGTCACAACACCGCAACCGACATTGATATGAGAACCAAAGTCGGAATCTCCGATATAGGTCAGATGTGCGACGCTGGTTTTTTCCCCAAGGGTCGAGTTTTTGATTTCCACAAAATTTCCAATTTTAACAGAATCTTCTAACACACTGTTTGGACGCAGATGGCTGTTTGGTCCCATCTTCACATGGTTTCCTACCTTTGCCTGTTCAATTAAAGAAGAATGGATATGACATCCATCCCCAATCTCACTGTTTTCAATAACTGTGTTTGGACCGATAACACAGTCCTCTCCGATAGTCACATGACCTTTCAGTTGTGTTCCCGGAGCAATTGTGGTATCTCTTCCGATTTGAACATCCGGCGAAATGACAATGCCATCCATACAATAGAAGTTTACACCATTTTCTAAAAGTCTGTCAACCACAATTTTGTTTGCAATTTCATTTAATTTTAACAAACCTGCTCTATGATTGGCTCCCAGCACCATATTTTCATCTTCACAGCAAAAAGCGGCAATAGGTCGGGCCTGATTTTTGGCAATCTGCACAGTATCCGTTAAGTAATATTCTTGCTGACTATTGTTGCAATTTAGCTGCCCCAATGCTTCTAATAAAAATGGTGCATTAAAACAAAACGCTCCGGAGTTAATCTCTGTGATTTTCTTTTGCTGACTATCGGCATCTTTTTCTTCTACAATGCCCAGTATATTTTCCGGACGCAGCGGATCTCTCATAATTCTGCCATAACCATAAGGCTCCGATACCGTTGCTGTAACCAGTGTCACCGCAGCAGCAGCCTTATGATGACATTCTACTGTGTTCTTTAAAATTTCGTCATTTAAAAAAGGGGCATCTGCCGTTAAAACAAGAATGTCATTATCAATGTTTTCTGTGATAAAGTCTTTTGCCATCATCACAGCATGACCGGTTCCTTTCCGCTCTTGCTGATAAACTGTGCGGCACTGTGGCGGAAGAATTGCTTTCATTTGCTCCGAACCTTCCCCAACAACAACACAAATTTTTTGGATTCCTGCTTTTAAACACCAATCGGTTACCCAACTAATCATTGGCTTAAATAAAACTTCGCACATTGCTTTTGGATATTTTGATTTCATCCGGCTGCCGTTGCCCGCTGCCAAAATAACAGCACACACCTGATTCATTTTTGGTCACTCCTATCTGCTTTTTATATTTATATTATGTTTTTTATATTTATATCTTAATGGATATATTATAAAAGTCATTCCGTAAAAATTCAAGAACAAAGCATCATGCAAAAAATCTTATTTGTAATTACATAGGATTTTCTCCACATCCCTTTAGGTATTTAGATAATTTTATTGAATTTAATTTGGTAGTTTTTCTCTTTAATTATTTTTTCTAATAATAAATATTTGTTTTCTTTAGTATTTTTTTTAATTTTTTGTGACATTTGTTTCTATTCTACACAGTATCTTCATATATATTTTTATATAGCTTTTATAAAAATATATGGAATTGTTGATTTAAGTTTGATATAATATATTAAAGATTAAATGATACGGCTCAAATTATATTTATTATAAGCTGCGTTTAGATATCATCTGCTTGGGATGGTATCTTTTACAAACGCAGCAATATCATTTTTTTGGGAGGTATTCTCGTTGACTAAAAAATTTGTTTATGCCTTTTCAGAAGGTAATGCCAAAATGCGTGAACTTCTGGGCGGAAAAGGCGCAAACCTTGCCGAGATGACGGTTCTCGGTCTTCCTGTTCCACAGGGGTTTACAATTACAACAGAGGCCTGCACCCAGTATTACGAAGACGGCCAGCAAATCAGCCCCGAAATTGAAGCAGAAATTTTTAAACATTTAGGCGAACTTGAATCTTTGACCGGTAAAAAATTTGGTGATGTCAATAACCCACTTCTGGTTTCTGTTCGCTCCGGCGCAAGAGCTTCCATGCCTGGTATGATGGACACTATTTTAAACCTCGGCTTAAACGATGAGGTTGTGGAAGGATTTGCAAAACTTACCCATAATGAACGTTTTGCCTACGATTCCTATCGCCGTTTTATTCAGATGTATTCTGATGTTGTTATGGAAGTTCCAAAACACAACTTTGAAACCATCATCGACCAGATGAAAGAGGCAAAAGGCGTAAAACTTGACACTGAACTGGATGCCGAAGATTTAAAAGAGATGGTTGCAAAATTTAAAGCTTACTACACAGAATATCAACACGCCGATTTTCCTCAGGACCCAAAAGAGCAGCTGATGGGTGCTGTAAAAGCTGTATTCCGTTCCTGGGATAATCCTCGTGCAATCTACTACAGAAGGATGAATGACATTCCTTCCTCTTGGGGAACCGCAGTCAATGTTCAGTCTATGGTGTTCGGTAATACCGGCAACACTTCCGGCACCGGTGTAGCCTTTACTCGTGACCCTGCTACCGGTAAAAAACGTTTGTTCGGTGAATTCCTGGTAAATGCGCAGGGTGAAGATGTTGTTGCAGGTGTAAGAACTCCTCAGCAGATTGATGAATTAAAAGATATCCTTCCCGATGTATATGAGCAGTTCTGTGAGGTTGCCCACCGCTTGGAAAGCCATTACAGAGATATGCAGGATATGGAATTTACCATCGAAAACGGAAAGCTGTATATGCTGCAAACCCGCAACGGAAAAAGAACCGCTACCGCAGCAATTAAAATTGCCTGTGACCTTGTAGATGAAGGTATGATCAGCCAAAACGAGGCTGTATGTATGGTAGAGCCTAAACAGCTTGATTCTTTACTTCATCCGCAATTTGATTCCAAAGCATTAAAGGCAGCTGAACCAATCGGCTGCGGTCTGGCAGCTTCTCCCGGTGCTGCTTGTGGTAAAGTTGTTTTCACTGCCGAAGAAGCAACCGAAGAGGGTAAAAAGGGTGAAAAAGTAATTCTTGTTCGTCTGGAAACTTCTCCTGAAGATATTGAGGGTATGCACCATGCACAGGGTATTCTGACCGTTCGCGGAGGCATGACTTCACACGCTGCTGTTGTTGCCCGTGGTATGGGAACCTGTTGTGTATCCGGCTGCGGCGAAATCGTAATGCACGATGATAAAGGCTACTTTGAACTGGGCGGCAAAAAAATCTGTCGCGGCGATTACATATCTTTGGACGGTTCTACCGGTAAAATATACGGAGAAGCTGTTCCAACTGTTGCTGCATCCGTTTCCGGCGATTTCGGTCGTTTGATGGGTTGGGCTGATCAGGTAAGACAGCTTCAGGTACGCACCAACGCCGATACTCCCGCTGATGCAAAACAGGCTCTTTCCTTCGGCGCACAGGGCATCGGTCTTTGCCGTACCGAACATATGTTCTTTGATGGTGCCCGTATCAAAGCTGTTCGTGAAATGATTCTTTCTAAAACAGAGCAGCAGCGTCGTGCTGCTTTAGCAAAACTGCTTCCAATGCAGCAAGGTGACTTTGAGGCAATTTACGAAGCAATGCAGGGTCTGCCGGTTACCATCCGATTCCTTGACCCACCACTTCATGAATTTGTTCCACACACTCAAGAGGAAGTAGAAGAACTTTCCAAAGAAATGAACATCTCTGTGGAAGAAATCAACAATGTAATCTCCTCTCTGCATGAGTTTAACCCAATGATGGGGCATCGTGGCTGCCGTTTGGCTGTTTCTTATCCGGAAATTGCCGAGATGCAGACCACCGCAGTTATCCGTGCTGCCATCAATGTTAATAAAAAACATCCCGACTGGAAAATTGTACCTGAAATCATGATTCCTCTGGTCGGTGAAGTAAAAGAATTGGCTTATGTAAAATCTGTTGTCTGCAATACTGCTGACCAAATCATTGCAGAAGAAAAATCTGAGATGACCTATAAAGTCGGAACCATGATTGAAGTTCCCCGTGCTGCTGTCACTGCAAATGAAATTGCACAGGAAGCCGAGTTCTTCTCTTTTGGCACCAACGACATGACTCAGATGACCTTCGGATTTAGTCGTGACGATGCCGGCAAATTCCTGAACTATTACTATGACAAAAAGATTTATGAATCTGACCCGTTTGCAAAACTAGATCAAAACGGTGTTGGTAAATTGGTCCAGATGGCTTGTGACCTGGGACGCCAGACACGTCCTGATATCAAACTTGGCATCTGCGGAGAACACGGCGGCGACCCTTCCTCGGTTGAATTTTTCCATAAAGCAGGTTTAAACTATGTTTCCTGCTCCCCATTCCGTGTACCGATTGCTCGTCTGGCAGCTGCGCAGGCTGCAATCAAATTCCCAAGATAGCCCCCTTCCCAACCGCTCTGTGCCCTAAAAAGTGCAGGGCGGTTTTTTATTTTATCATAGATTTTAAACAATTTGTTATCATCGTCTAAATCACTCTGCAAATCAGCTCATCAGGGCTTGAAAACACTCTTTAAATCTGTTATACTATTAAGGCTTCATAGTAAGCGGCGGCATCACATGGTTCGCCTTTTTCCGTGTATTTTACGGATATCACAAAATACGGAGATGTATCGAAGTGGTCGTAACGAGAACGACTCGAAATCGTTTTGTCCAGAGATGGGCACGTGGGTTCGAATCCCACCATCTCCGCCACAAGGAAGTATTAGCTATTTTGCTGATGCTTCCTTTTTCTATTTCCGGATATTTATAACCACTATATTATAAATAAAACAGACAGCAAAAAGGCATTTTCATTTCGCCCTTTGCTGTCTGTTTATTATGTCCTAAAAGTTTACTTTAAAAATACTTCGATAACCGGAACCAGACAATGTGGTTTAATATGTGGCAGGTAGAAAAATGCTGCTGTTTCATCATCTTCCTGTTTGTCATCACTAAGCAGTTCGACTTTACCTTCTGTAAATTTAACCTCACTGCCATCGTGCAGGAACTGTGCATATTCTACTTTGCCTGCAAGTCCTTCCACCTTCATGTTATCAAATGGATATGCAAACAGATGGATATACAGGCGTTTGCCGTCCTCGCTTTGAGTTAGACGGCAGTCTGCCGGGGTTTTAAATTCCGGTTCTGCTTTGGTACAACCATAGATGGAACGGCTGTTATATTTCATCCAGTCTGCGTAAACTTTGAGTGCTTCCTCTGCACGATAGTCAAGATAACCCCTTGCAGTTGGTCCCACGTTCATGATAAGGTTTCCACCGTTGGATACAGTGCTGATAAGCATACGCAGCAGCATTTCCGGGGATTTCCATGTATACTCATCTCTGTAATAGCCCCAAGAGCCGGAGAAGGTTTGACAAGCTTCCCATACAACCAGCTCACCTGTTTTCGGATGACGGAACCAATCGGTTGGCTGGAACTGTTCCGGTGTCCACAAATCCTGTTCCACTTCGGTGCGGTTATCAATGATAATTTCCGGCTGAATGCTTCTTGCCAGTGCAATCAGTTCTTCAGACTCCCAATCATCTTTGCCTTTTCCTCCCAGCCATGCCTGCTCACCTTCGCCGTGTCGCTGGCTGTAAGAAAAATCGAACCACATAATATCAATTTTACCATAGTTTGTCAGCAGCTCACGAACCTGATTTCTCATATATTCTGCATAACGGTGCATATCTCTGCCCTCGTTTTGCTGTTTTGCATCCGGGTCATCTCTGCGTGGGTGGTTAACGTCAATGGTAAAATCCGGATGATGCCAGTCAATCAAAGAATAATACAGACCGATGCGGATTCCCTCTGCACGGAAAGCATCCACAAATTCTTTCAGCAAATCTCTTCCAGCCGGAGTATTTGTGCATTTGTAGTCAGTATACTGGCTATCAAACATACAAAATCCTTCGTGATGTTTTGTAGTAAATACCACATATTTCATACCTGCCGCTTTTGCCTGACGTGCCCAATCTTTTGGGTCATACAAATCCGGATTAAAATGTTTAAAATACAGGTCATATTTTTCTTCCGGTGTTCTTTCACGGGTCTTTACCCACTCGTGGCGCGCCGGCATTGCATAAAGCCCCCAATGGATAAACATACCAAAACGGTCGTGGGTAAACCATGCAGTGTTACCTGGCGTTGGTTTCGTTACATAACTGGACATTATAAATATCCTCCTTTTTTATTAACACTTAATTTGTCTGAAAAACAGCTCCGTTCCCAAAAGAAAAATGACCTTGTGGGAAAAGGCTTTTCATACCTTCTTCAAAGTGCAGTTTACAAATTCCTAAATCAACTAAATCAAAAAAACCATCATTAGGAACTCCTGCTGTGATGCAGCTGTCGTAGAACGAAAAAACAACTTTTTGCGTATTCCTTGCTGTTGGGGCAAGCTGCACCAGTTTCATGGCTTCGGTTTCTTCCTCTGTCAGAGGGCGGTTTGAGCGAATCATCTCATCAATTGGTTTTGTGTGGCGGTGAATTCCCGCACGCAGTACTTTTTCTTTGATGGTTAAGGAGTCCACCACATTGCCGACAGGAACTACACAGATAATTTCTTCCTCTTTATCGATTTGAAATTCTTTTGCATTTTTATCAAAAGTTCCTCCGACCCAGCAGGTTCCAAGACCCAGCTCCTCAGCAACCAAAATCAGTCTTTCCCCATAATATCCAACTTTTTCCTTTAAATGTTCCAGGTTTTTATCTCCCTTTAATACCAGCATTGAACGCACTCCCTGAAACATTCCATAGCTTTTTGCCCCGTCAAATGCATTGCTTCCGTCTTCTAAAAACGTAATAGTTAATCCGCTTTCCTGATTGGCACACTGAATTTCCTGTTTCAGCAGCTCCAATTTGTCAGATTCAATTGATGTATTTAAATAACTGCGACGGGATATACGCTGATTGATAGCATGAATGTAATTCATTTTGCTCCTCCTTTACCACAATATACTGCCGATTATTCCAGTGGCAACAACTTTTGAAAAACTGCATAATATCTTGGCGGAATTACCTTATCCATATGATAACATCCAAAAAACCATTTTTTGAAATCCACTTGTTCTGTAATCTCATCAAAAAATCGGGTCATCAAATTGGTGTGTTCTCCATCCATATCAATAAAGTGCCGCACAGTTAAGCTGCATTCATGGGTAACAATGCAGTCTACCTGATTGCCATTCTCTTTCAGGGTTTGTCGTGCAGCTGCTACCTCTTCCATGCTGGGCAGTTCCTTTGACCACCATGTTCCATCGCTGGAACGGATGTCCATCTCTTGACTTTCTCCGCCACCAAACACAAAAATCTTTTTATCTTCTATTGTAAAAACGTTTCCTCTTTCAAGCTTCATCAGAGAGCCGGAAATTCTTCTTGCTTTTCCGCCATTCCAATCCTCCAACGGATATTGTTCCAGCAGGTCCAAGTTATCGTGTGTGCCCTCTACAAATAATATCTGATATTGTTTTGTTCCCAGTTTTTTTAATATCGACTGTTCCTTTTTTGAACCATCCCACACAAAACCGAAATCTCCGCACACAATCAGAGTATCACCTGCTTTGAGTTTTTTCATTTCCTTCGACTTAAACCGTTCAAAATCTCCGTGTAAATCTCCCGTCAGATAAATCATGTCTGTCCCTCCTGTCATACCTTCTTATATTACAGCACCACCCCCCTATTTTTCAAGTATGAATATGAACACTTCGTAAATGTTGCCAATAAAATTTTTGTTTGCAGATAACTTTATCTTTAAATGGTTTTACAAATCTTCATCCGTATATTATAATAATATAATGTTATTCTTATAAAAAACAATGAAAAGCCCTATAATTATATACAGAATTCTTCGAGAAAGGAATGTCATCTTATGAAAAGATTGATGTCACTTCTGCTTTCCTGCGCTATAATCGGCAGTATTTTGGGACAAAGTGCTTTTGCTGTGAAGCCGGACACCTTCTCTGCACAAGCAGGGACCAAGCAAAGTGAACAACCCCCCGCTGAATCTCAGGAAAATATCGAGAATAATTCAGACTCACAAGAACCTCCCACCTCCGACAAATACGATGCAGATGTCGAAGCCTCTCAAAAACTGGATATTTCCCAGGGAACCGTTCCCTTTATAGATGAAAATGACCCTCTGATGCAAAATCTTTCGGTATACATGGTAGAGCTGACCACCGATACCCTCATTCATTCCCGAAATGCGAATGTCAGAAAATATCCGGCATCTCTTACTAAAATTATGACTGCAATCCTAACGCTGGAAAATATCCCTGACCTTGACCGAGAAATTACTTTTACTGCTGAACTGCAAAATTATGTTTATGAAATCAACGTTATGTACGGCGGCGGCATCTCCACCGGTGGCATTAAACTAAACGAAACGCTGACTGCCGAACAGCTTTTATATGCAATCATGCTTCCATCTGCAAACGAAGCAGCTGTTATGCTTGCCTATGAAATCGGTGATGGCTCGCTGGAAAAATTTGCAGACATGATGAACGAAAAAGCCAAGGAAATCGGATGTCTTAATACCCACTTTGTAAACTCTAACGGTTTGTTCAACTCCGAGCATTACTCTACCGCTTATGATATGTACCTGATTACCAAATACGCTTTGCAAAACGAAACCTTTCGCAAAGTTGTTTCCACCCCAAGTTATGATACAGGTCCAACCAATAAACAGGAAAATCTGCATTGGGACAGCACCAATAAAATGATGGTAGAAGGCTCCGGATTTTACTATCCTCAAATTAGAGGTGTTAAAACCGGAACACTTGAAGAAGCCGGGCGTTGTTTGATTACTACTGCCGAAAAAGATGGCTATGAATATCTGCTGGTGGTAATGGGAGCCCCGTATCTAGACCAAAATGGGGATTTGATTACCCCAAACCAGGCGTTTGTATTGACTGCTAAATTTTATGACTGGGTATTTGATACCTATAAAGCTAAGACTATCGTGGAAAAAGGCGATAAAGTCAGCAGCATCAATAGCGTTCGACTGGCTAAAGATGGGAAAGACCATCTTCAGCTAGTCAGCAATCAAACTTTTTCTGCGCTCATTCCGAATAACATTGATGTATCCAATGTTCGCCGTATTGCGTACAACACAAATGGAGAACGAATCGGTGAAAACGACTTTGTAAAAGCACCTGTTGAAAAAGGGCAGATTCTGGGACGCCTGGATCTTATTTTATATGGAAGTAAGTTGGGTTCGGTAGATTTGATTGCTGCCGAAACCATTGAGGCAAGTCCGATACTGGTTGCCCTGGATAGTTTACGGGCAATGTTCCAAAGTTTCTGGTTTAAATTCACCTTTTTGTTCATTCTTCTGTTCGTTCTGTTGTCGTCTATAATTGCTATTGTACGCAAAAAACGCCGAAAAAAATATCGACGAGTACACCGCAGACGTCAGCTTTAAAATAAAGTTCCATATAAGAAGGAGTATTTCAAGTTATGGTACAGATGACTTGTCCTGTATGCAAAAACCATTGTCCTCTGAATGTAGAGGAAATAGACGGCGTTATTACCGTTGTTGGCAACAAGTGTGCCAGAGGCGAACTGTTCGGTAAAGAAGAGTTGCGTGGAGAACGCAAGGTTGTTACTTATCACGCTTCCACTGTCTTTGAATCGGTACCTTCTGTTGATGTAAAAACCACCGATACTGTTCCAAAAGAACTGGTATTTCGCTTAATTCGTCTGATTAAAAAGCAGAAGATTGACCATCCGATGAAACGCGGCGAGGTTCTTCTGCATCATCCACTCAATCTTGAGGTGGATGTTATTATTGATTCGGACGAGCTTGAAAAACTGAACAAGGTTCTTTAAACACAAAGGAATCAGCCCAATGCGCCCAAGATAGCATCGGTCTGATTCTTTTATTTTGATGTTTAGATTACCTTTTTCCTTTCATAGACAAAATAAACATAATTATCATGATAGCAATATACACCGCATAAATAAAATAGGTGATTTCAAGTGACCATGGAAAACTTCCGGATGGATGGTTAAAAGCATAGA
>JAHHTY010000034.1 GCA_020024325.1 Negativibacillus sp. | reverse complement strand
GTTCTAATAAAACATTCCCTTTCTCAGCTGTTTTATCTTTATTAAAAATAAAAGCAGGGTGTCCGAATTTAAAAAATTCGGACACCCTGCTTTTATATCCAAGAGTATTTTTTACAATCCTTCTTTCCATCTTCCCTTTTGGTCAAAGTTCTGTTTCAGCTTTTTTTCAATCGAAAAATATGGAATGGACAGGCAGATAATATCCATAACAAGCAGTACTTTTGCTGCTGTCATCAGTGGCAGCAAAATCAAACCTACAATAGTAAATGTTATTGCAATAATACCGATTGGAAGCATCAATCTTCCATAGCAAATATGGGAATAATTCCATGTTTCAAGACTTTTCATTGCCCACTCGGTTCGGTAGTCAATAAAGAATATTCCTCCAAAAACGCTGTCCGTGTGTTTTGGATATTTCGGCGGTTTTCTTCTCCAACGAATTCCACAGGTAAGCATCATAATCGGTATCAATAACAGCAGTACATAAACTAACATTTTGTTTGACAATCCTTTCTCGTAAAGCCTCTTAGGCTATTTTATCAATGTATTCCAGTATATCATATTTCTTCTTTTTTGTAAAAATTTTCATTACAAAAAATTGTCTTTCACCTACTTGACAAAACTATTTTGCCCTGATATACTCGAACTATAGTTAATTACTCAACCAACTAACCATAATGCACAGGAAGGAGGTTTTCATTTGAAGCTCGATTTTGAAAGTCAAACTCCAATTTTTTTACAAGTATCCCGAGGACTAGAGGACGAAATTCTATCCGGAATTTACCAAGAAGAAGAGCAAATTCCATCAATTACTGAACTTTCTGCCGCCTACAAAATCAATCCGGCAACAGCGCTCAAGGGAATCAATCTTCTGGTTGATTCTAATATTATTTATAAAAAAAGGGGAATTGGTATGTTTGTCGCTCCAGGCGCTTTACAAAAATTAAAAGAGAAAAGGCAGGAAGAATTTTTTCAACAATACATTCTTCCATTAGTCCAAGAATCAAAACGTCTTTCTATCGAACCTGAAAAACTTTATGAATGGATTGAAAGGGGACTTTCGGAATGAATCTAAATTGTAAAAACATCACTAAACAATTCGGCAAACAAATTGCCGTAGATAATATCAGTTTTTCTTTGAATGAACCTAAAATTTACGGTTTGCTGGGCAGAAACGGTGCCGGAAAAACGACTTTGCTTCGTATGATCGCGAACTACATCCGTCCAACACAAGGGGAAATCACCTTTGAACAAAAACCTTTATGGGAAAATGAAGAAGCACAGCGTCAAATTTTTTTGGCAACAGAAACTTCTTTTTTTCCTAATCTGAAAATCAAGGAACTATTCAACTGGTTTGAACAGAGCTTCCCCAATTTTGATAAGCAGCAATGCTTAAACTATGCAAATCAATTTGAGCTTGATATTAACAAAACCACGGCTAAGCTTTCTACCGGCTATCGTTCCGTAATGCGTGTCGTTCTTGCTCTTTCAGTTCATACCCCAATTTTAATGTTAGACGAACCAACCCTCGGTATGGACGCCTTTCATCGAGAGTTATTTTACAAACTGCTGATTCAAAATTATGCTGAATCTCCTTCCTGCATCCTGCTGTCTACCCATCTCATCAGCGAAGTAGAGGGTCTTTTGGAAAATGTCATTATTATGGATCATGGTAAAATCTTAGTCAACCAATCCGCGGAGGAACTGCTCCGTCGTGGCTATTGCGTTTCCGGTAAAATCAGCGATGTGGACGAATATTGCTCTGGTAAAAATGTTATCGGCTCCAATGTAGTTGGTGGACTGAAAACCTCAGCTATCTTAGGAGAACGTCAAAACTGCTCTTCCTCACTGGAACTGAGTTCATTAAGCTTGCAGCAGCTTTTCGTTCAACTGGTCGGCAGTGAAAACCCATTATAAGGAGGATTGACTTATGAATACTTCCACATCTATCCGCTACCATTTCAATGACTACAAATGGGCAATCTTTATTTTCTACATGGTACTTCTTGCAATTATACTTGCTGGTTCTTTTTTCTCTATCATCTTCCATGAACTCGGTACTTTTTCCGGTGTCGAGTTTTCCAGCAGTTTGTTCATCTGGATTGCCGGTATGAATAGTTTTAAATCTGTTTTTCTGTTCCACATTCAATCCGGCTCTACCAGAAAAACGTTGTTTAAAGGATGGTTCTGTTTCTCCGCTCTTATTTCTGTTGCGTTATCAATATTAAACACCTTGATTATCTGTTCCCTGCTCGCTGTTTCTTTTCCAATTCGTTCTCCTATGCTCTCTCTGGAAATTGATTCTTTTCCACTGCGTGTCCTTGTTTCCACCTTACTAAATAGTACTATCCATTTCCTGTTGATTCATCTTGGATACTTTATTTCACTCTCTTTTTATCGACTTGGAACTTTAGGAAAATATCTTCTTGCAATTCTAATTGGCAATACTGCAATTTTAGTTTCTTGGAGTTCTAAATGGGAAGGTTTTTGGGATACTATCTTCCTCTATCCATCTCAACACCCTTTATCCTGTGCCTGTTTATATCTTATTATAGGTATTTTTGTTTCTTTCTGTTGCTGGCTAATGTTAAAAAACGCGCCTTGTCAAATCGAAAACACCTGTAAAGATATTCTTTCTATTTAATATAACTTAACAACTTCAGCGTCTTTGTCAATATTTTCAAACAAAATTTGACAAAGACGCTTATTTATAGGAATTTTTTAAATTTTTTTTGAAATAATAAAATTACCTCTTGCAAAATTCATACAAATAAGGTATACTATGATCAAAGGGAAAATGAACAAAAACAGTATACTTTATATTTACTCGATTTATAGAAAGAAGGAATTAGAATGAAATTTTATGTATGCAAACATTGTGGAAATATCATCACTTTTGCCGAGAACAAAGGCGTTCCGATTATGTGCTGTGGTCAAAAAATGACCGAGCTGGAACCGGGCAGCGTTGATGCTGCTACCGAAAAACATCTGCCGGTTGTTTGCGTTGAAGGCAACAAAGTGACTGTCAAAGTTGGCGAAGTGGAGCATCCAATGTTAGAAGAACATTCTATCAAATGGATTGTTCTGGAAACTTCCGAAGGAAATCAGAGAAAAGAGCTGAACCCGGGAGAAAAACCGGAAGCTGTTTTCATGCTGACCGATTCTGACAAACCAGTTGCCGCTTATGAATACTGCAACCTGCACGGTTTGTGGAAAACCACTTTATAGTTTTATAGTTTTCTTCTTTTCTACTATACTACCTCTTTTATTCCCCAATAACCCGAATTTAAAAAAATGGAGTACCTTGACGGGTACTCCATTTTTTTGTATAATACTATTATCTTTTTACTGACTGGAGAATTTTTTAGATGGGAAAACGGGACAAACAAATCATAATCGGTATTGCTGCTGTTGCTCTGTTAATGATGGGCATACTTTTTTTTATGGAAAAAAACAGCGGATCTTCTTCTACCGCTATTGTTTCCATTGATGGCAAAGAGGTTATGCAGCTGGATCTTCAAAACTCCAACAACCAGATCATTGACCTAAAAGAATATGGGGTAAATGTTGTGCTGGAGATTAAAGATCATCAAATTCGTTTTCTCTCCTCCGATTGTCCCGACCAGGTGTGCATTCACTTTGGACTTATCGATCATGAGCCTCAAAGTGCTGTCTGTATGCCAAATCGTGTTGCTGTCACTATTGTCGGTTCTTAAAAATTTTTAGGATAACAAATTTTCTTTTGCTTCTTTTAAAATCTATAAAACAAAAAGGTCATTCAAAATGAATGACCTTTTTGTTTAGTCAGAAGAAAGAATACTCGCTTCTGTTATTCATATTTTTATTTCTCGTCTACTCTCTTTTTGCGAAGGTATTTATCTACTGCCTCAACCATGTTCTCTGGCATCTTTCTCGGAACTGGGAATACAACAGCATTTACCATGCGGTCAGAGAAGGTCTGAACAAATGCAGCCGTCTTGCCAAGGTTTCTGTAGTCGAGGTAATCAATTACATCATGACGGCAATGAATCATTGCACCGCCGTTTCTGCCAAAACGGCAGAAGTTGATAGCCGGAACACCTTCATTAGCAAACGGAACAGAGTCGCTGGAATAAACCTCTTGAGAAACGTCTGTTGGGAAGCCCATCTCTTTGGAAAGATATTCTACAAAGCGGCACAGGGATTCGTCTGCCATAATTGCTGCCCAGTCTGCACCCAGAACAGAACCGGCAACGTCCACGTTAATCATCAGCTGAACATCTTTCAGTTCGTCTTTGTGTGCAGCAACGTATGCTTTAGAGCCCAGCAGTCCAACCTCTTCGGAACCGTACCAGCAGAAGGTCAGGTTTCTCTTTGGTGGATTTTCTTTATAATGACGAGCCAGCTCCATCAGAATAACAGAACCTGCACCGTTATCATATACACCATGGCTGTATGGAACACTGTCATAATGTGCACCAAAGGTGATATTTTCAGCGGTATCATCTGTACCTTTCATGCGAACAATCACGTTTCTGGAAGGACGCTCTACATCTTCCTGTACCAGTGTAAAGGTTACGGTTTCAGGCTCACCCTTTACCAATTCCATTGCATCAATAGCACGCAGAACACCGCCCGGAATCTTACCGTAACGGGTTGCCCAGCTGCGCAGTTCTCTTTCCGGCAAATCGGTTTCTGCATGAACATCGGAAACATTGCCGTTCCATGTTAAGAATGCAGCTACTCCGTAACGTACCAGTCTTTCATATACTTCTTCGTTCAGCTTACCGTTGTTTACCAGAACGATCATACCTTTTTTATCGTACAGGTCAACATCGCTTCCTTGCTGAACATAAGCAAATTTTGCAGTCAAGCCCTCTTTTGGAGTGCTGCCGGAGCGGCGGTAGCCCTTAATTTCCCACTCTTTGCCCAGTGCATTCAGGGAAACTTTTTCAATATCAGCAGTTTCTACCATAAATTCTTCAATCTGGGCTTCCATGCCTGCTTTTGCCAATTCATCTTTGATAATGTGTGCTGCTCTGGTTTCTTCTTCAGAGGTACTGGTGCGAATAAAATTGATACGCTCCAAATCCTCATAGATTCGTTTTCCCATTTCCTCGGTGTTTTTTAAAATGTCCATGATGCTACACTCCTTATCTTTTTATTAAAAATGATGCAGAAAATACACTTTCTACTTTTGCCTCCAAATTGAGCAGAAAACATTTAGGAATACTGCACAAATAGCCAATCTTCATTCTTGCTATTTATATGCTTATTTTTCTTTGTTCCCTAGTATAGCACATTTTTTTGTATCTTACAATCCCGATACTGCTAAACCTTTCAAAAGCAAGGATGGTGTCTGCAAATATTCACTTCCAGAAGCTGTTGGCGCAGGATCATTTCCAAAAGCAACAATTTCCCGAAGCAGTTCATAGATACTTCCGGCAACAGTAACTTCACAGAAAGGTTTTGTTGGCTTTCCGTTTTCCACAATCATTCCCTTGCACAACAAGGAGAAATCTCCCGTAATTGTGCTGACCCCGGCAAATACCCCTTCTAAAGCAGTAACAATCAAACCGTTGCCCATTTTCTCACACAGCTGCTCCATGCTGTATTCTGTTCCTGATGCACTTTTCAGTACTGTGTTGGTAATACCGGTTCCTACCGAAGAGGTGACATCTGCTTTAAAACCGTTACCTGTGCTGGATTTTTCATCCTTGGATGCCGTTTTGCGGTTATACAAAATTGATTCAAATTTACCCTCGTGAATCAGATATTTCTTGCTGACAGGAGTACCTTCATCGTCAAAGTGGCGATGAACTCTGCCTTGCGGCAACGTTGGATCTTCCAGCAAATCCAAATCCGATATTGCAATCTGTTCGCCCTGTTTGCCGGCTAAGCCGCTCATCTCATTTTGAATTTCCGATGCAAAGAAAATCGGCAGATAGGCTTCCATCAGTTCCGCTGCTGCATCATTCTTTAAGATAACTTTATATTTTCCGGAAGCAATCGGAGCTGCGTGCAGACGCTGTGCGCCCAGCTGTGCCACTTCATGAGCAAGCTGTACAGCATCCAGCTGTGAAAATTCCGTTGCACTGCGTGTTCCCCATGCAATTTCAGCATCAGAGTCTTCGCGAGAAACCACACTGACTGAAACCTCCATCGATTCTCCGCTGTCTTTCATGCAGGTTCCGTTATCGTCCATCAAGGTTACTTCTCTAAGCACCTGTGAAAATGAACAGCCATCCACTGATGCAATTCTCTTTTCCTCACGGGCAGCTTGCTCTGCTTTGCAAAGCAGCTGAACAACTTCCCTTTCATCTACATTGCTAAACTGTTTATGATACTCGATTTCCCGCTCAAAAGCAGCAGCAGGCTGGTAATCTTCCTGTGAAGCCATTGCAGACAGCTTCATCTGTTCTACAACATCTTGTGGTTCATCCAGTGTGTTAAAGAAGGTACAGCAACGTTTACCATCTTTTCCGGCTTCTACAAAGTATATGTTTTCTTCTGCCCGAACAGCAGCTTCTTGTTCTCCCTCAAAAACATTAACAAAAAACTTCTTGGTTCTTTCAATATAGAATCTAATTCCTGTAAACCCTTCCTGTTTTAAAAGTTCGGTCAGTTGATTCAATGCTTTTTTATCTTCTGTTATCATGCCTGATCTCCTCCCACGGTCATTTCAGTAACCCTGACAGCCGGCTGACCTGCACCGATATACAATGCACCGCTTGCTGCATAGCAAAAGCCCTGTCCCAGTGCATAGTTATTTCCAACCATATCTACCTTTTGCAAAATATCTCCGCCGGTTCCGATCAATGTTGCACTTCTTACCGGTGTGGTAATCTTTCCGTTTTCAATCAGGAAAGTTTCACTGGTGTTAAAATTAAACTCGCCTGTTGCCGGATTTACAGAACCTGCATTGATGCTATTTACAAAAATACCTTTTTCTGTTGCAGCAATCATCTCTTCCGGTGTATCTGTTCCCGGAGCAATATAAGTATTTGTCATACGGGAAGTCGGTGCATAACGATAGCTCTGTCTTCTGGAAGAACCGGTAGGTTTGCATCCCAGTCGTCTTGCATTAAGCTTATCTACCATATATCCTTTGAGGATTCCGTTTTCAATCAACACATTTTTCTGTGTTGGTACACCTTCATCATCCACTTTGAGAGAGCCCCACTGACCTTCGATAGAACCATCATCAATCAGGGTCACTTTATCCGAAGCTACTTTTTGGCCAATCTTTCCGGAAAATTCGGAATTTCCCTTTGCTGTGCTGGAAGCTTCCAAAGAATGTCCGCACGCCTCGTGGAAAAACAGTCCGCCAAAACCGTTTGCAATGATAACCGGCATTCTTCCGGTTGGGCAAGGCTGTGCATGAAGCATTGCTTTTGCATTTTTTGCAGCCTGTTTTACAGCGTCCTCTACATCAATTTCGTTATAAAACTCAAAGCCTTTCATCGCTCCCGGACCTATATAGCTGGACTGTCTGTCGCCATTTTCTTCACAAAAAACAGTCATGTGCAACCGAGTCTTCACACGGTTATCGTCCACAAATCTTCCTTCTGTGTTTGCGATTCTAACCTTCTGATCCATATCAACATAGTTAACACGAACCTGACTTACAAGGTCCTCTGCTTTTCCTGCACAAACCACTTTGGACAGCAAAGACATTTTATCAGTCAGTGCAACATCCTGTGGATATTTTGCAATTGGGTTTAAAGCAACTCTCTGAAGTTCTTCAAGTTTTTCTCTGGAAAACTCCCCCTTGCGATAGCGGCAAAGCTCCTGCAACATACGGAAAATAGTTTCTTCTCTCATATCTGCTGTATGAAGATAGGCACTTTCCAATCCTCGAAACAGACGGATACCAACACCCTTTTCTCGTCCGGAAGATGAGTTCAGCACCTTTTCTCCCAAAACTGTCAGATTGCTTCTTCGTACATCCTCACAAAAAACCTCAGCGAAATCCGCACCATGACTGACAGCATAATCTAATATCTTTTCTATCAAATTCTGATTCAACAACAAAACCCCTCCTTATTCTCAATCAATGTATAAAAAAAGCGGTGTGCAAGGGAAATACCCTTGCGCAGCCGCTTTCTGTTCCTTTATTTGCCCTGATGACACAGATGACAAGCAACAAAATGATTTGGCTCTACTTCCAGCAGTTCCGGAGCTTCTTTTGCACAAATATCCATTGCATATCTGCATCTCGGTCTGAATTTACAACCCGGCGGCGGATTGATTGGGCTTGGCACTTCGCCTTCCAATTTAATTCTCTTTCTGTCAGCCTCAGTATCCGGGTCTGCCATTGGAATTGCAGAAATCAGAGCCTGAGTATATGGGTGAAGTGGTTTTTCGTACAAATCATAATTGCTTGCAAGTTCCACCATAGAGCCCAAATACATAACGCCAACACGGTCGGAAATATGTTTTACCATCGACAGGTCATGGGAAATGAAGAGGTAGGTCAGTCCAAACTCTTTCTGCAATTTAATCAGGAGGTTTACAACCTGTGCCTGAATGGATACGTCCAGCGCAGAGATTGGCTCGTCGCAGACAATAAACTTTGGTTCTACTGCCAAAGCTCTTGCAATACCAACACGCTGACGCTGACCGCCGGACAGCTCGTGTGCAAAACGGTTTGCATATTCTGCGCTCAGACCAACTTTATTCAATAGGTCTGCTACACGATTGGATTTTTCCTGTTCGCTTAATTTAAAGTGAACATTCATTCCCTCGGAAATAATTTCTCCGATAGTCATACGAGGGTCCAAGGAAGCATATGGGTCCTGGAAAATGATCTGTACATTTTTCTTAAATTCCAGCAGTTCTTTGCCTTTGAGGGTAGAGATATCTTTACCGTCAAAAACAACCTTGCCGGAAGTCGGCTCATACAGCTTAATCATGGTACGGCCACAGGTTGTTTTACCGCAACCGGACTCACCTACAAGACCCAGTGTTTCTCCGCGTTTAATGGCGATGGAAACATGGTCTACTGCTTTGAGCTGCTGTTTGCGTCCTGCTTTAAAAAATTTGCACAGGTCGGTGACTTCCAGAATATTGTCTGCATTTTGCAGTTTTTCAATTACCTGATCCATTATTTTCCCTCCCTGTCATAGAAGGATTTTACCTTCGGTGCCTTTGGATGCTGCAGCCAGCAGGATACCTTGTGGCTGTCAGTAATCGTTGTTTCCAGCGGATTTCTTTCCTTACAGATTGGCATACAATACTCACATCTGGAAGCAAATGGACAATGGTTAAGAGGAAGAATCAAATCCGGTGGAGTACCTTTGAGTGCATACAGTTCCTGTTTTGCTTCTTTTGCAAGTTTTGGAACCGAGCTGAGCAGTGCCCATGTGTATGGGTGCTTGGAATCATAGAAGATTTCTCTTGCTGTTCCACGCTCTACAACCTGTCCTGCATACATAACCTGGATTCTGTCTGCAAAGTTTGCCACAACACCCAGGTCATGGGTTACCAAAATGATTGCAGTATTCATCTTTTCCTTCAGCTCACGCATCAAATCCATAATCTGTGCCTGAATGGTAACGTCCAAAGCAGTTGTCGGCTCATCCGCAATCAAAATCTTTGGACTGCATGCCAGTGCCATTGCAATCATAACACGCTGACGCATACCACCGGACATTTCATGAGGATAGCTGTCGATTCTTTTTTCGGCACTTGGAATATTTACCATCTTCAGCATCTTGATGGCTTCTTCCCTTGCCTGCTTTTTATCTAAATGTTTATGGATTCTCAAACTCTCCATAATCTGTTTGCCGACGGTCATGGTTGGGTTCAGAGAAGTCATTGGGTCCTGGAAGATCATGCTGACCTCGTCACCACGGAATTCACACAATTCCTTTTTATTTAAAGAGAGTACATCTTTGCCGTCACAGATAATTTGCGAGCCTTCTTTAATCTCTGCAAAAGGTGGCTTGAGCAATCTGAGAATTGATTTTGCAGTAACCGTTTTACCACAACCGGATTCACCTACAAATGCAAGTGTTTCACCACGGTTCAGCTCAAAGCTGACACCTCTAACCGCTTTGACCTCACCGGCGTAGGTATTAAAGGATACGCTCAGGTCTTTTACCTCTAAGATTTTATCTTTTACCATTTGTATCCTCCTCCTACTTTCTCAGTTTTGGGTCAAGTGCATCACGAAGTCCATCACCCAGCAAGGTGAAGGAAAGCATCGTCAATGCAATCATTAAAGATGGGAACAACAGCTGATATGGGTAGAACATAAAGTTCTGCTGTGCAGCACTTGCAAGAGCACCCCAGCTGGTATTTGGCGGCTGAATACCAAGACCAATATAGCTCAGGAATGCTTCGGAGAAGATGTAACCCGGAATATCAAAGGTGATTGCAACAATAATGATACCAATGGTATTCGGAATCATATGGCGCATAATTGTCTTTAATGGGGAAACACCCAACGCATTTGCGGCAAGTACATATTCCTGAGATTTCAGCTGAAGCATCTGTCCACGAACCAGACGTGCAATTCCGCACCATCCGGTCAGCGTCAGTGCCAGCATCATTGTTCCGATACTTTTCGAGTCAGTAACAACAGAAATCAAAATAACGATAATCAAATAAGGGATACTCAAAAGCACCTCTACAACACGCATCATAATATCATCTACAATGCCGCCAAAATAGGATGCAATACCGCCGTAAATACAGCCGATAACGCTGGCTACTACTGCGCCAACAATACCGATTACAATAGAAACTCGACCTCCCTGCCATACACGGGCAAACAGGTCACGTCCCAAAGAGTCGGTACCAAACCAGTGTTCTGCACTAGGACGTTGATTGATTGCAGAAGTGTCCACCTGCTCAAAGTTATATCCGGAAAGTGCAGGTCCAACAGCAACCATAACAATCAGTAAAATTAAAACAATCAATGCTACAATTGCAATTTTATTTTCTTTCAGTCTTCTCCATGCGTCTGCCCAGTATCCTACCTTAGGACGGGCGATGATATCGCCGGAAAAATCATCTGTTCCGATGATTTCAAATTTCTCCGCCGGAATGTCTTCCCATTCCGCTGCAGATGCAAAGCTATTCTGTTCTGTAGCCATATGGTTTCCTCCTTACTTAATGCGGATTCGTGGGTCAAAAATAGTGTATGCGATATCAATCAAAAGCTGAGCTAAAACAAACAGAGCCGCTGCAAAGATGGTAGTACCGATAATCATGGTATAGTCACGGTCGTTGATTGAAGAAACATAGTAAAAACCAAGACCCGGGATACCAAACATCTTTTCAATAACAAACGAGCCTGTAAAGATACCGGAAATCTGACCACCCAAAATAGTGATACATGGCAGGAAAGCATTCTTCATAACATGATCTTTAATCACATTAAAGCGGCTAACACCTTTTGCCTCTGCTGTCAGGATATAATCTTGTCCCAAAACATCCAGCATATTTGCTTTCAGGTAACGGGCATAGGTTGCGATACTTCCAAAGCACATTGCAATAATCGGCAGAATCATGTGTTTCGGTTTTCCCCATCCGCTTGTCGGAAGAAGCTGCCACTTTACTGTAAACAGATACTGAAGCATTGCCGCCAAAACAAAGACCGGTATTGTAATACCCATCATTGCCACAAACATAACCAGATAGTCCGGCCACTTGTTTTTGTTCAGTGCTGCTACGATACCCAAAACAATACCGATGCTGACACCAAACAACAATGCGAAAGCACCGTTTACACCAGAAACTTTAGAGTTTGTGATTAAGGTTTCGGTAATGCTTTTACCGGGATATTTCAGAGATTCACCTAAATCACCTTTGGTAACCAGATTTTTCATGAAGATACCATACTGCTCGGTCAGTGGTTTATCCAGACCGTATTTTGCATAGTAGTTTGCTTTTGCCTGTTCCGGCAGCTTGTTAGCCATTGCGCCCAATGGGTCACCCGGAATAGAGTGCATCAGAAAAAATGTCACTGTCGCAATAATAAACAGTGTCACCAGCATATATCCAATTCTCTTAAGTACATACTTAAGCATTATTTCTCCTCCTTACCTACAACAAAAGGAACAGGCGACCTCATTAAGGTCACCTGTGTACCAATAACCTCTTTATCTATCAAGGAATAACCTAACAAAGAGTCCTCTTATTTCAGACAAATCAATTAGTCTGGACGGCCACTGGTGTATGCATATTTCAAGCCTGTGGAAGTAAACGACATTGTGTTGCTGTTCTTAACATATTTATAACGATAGGTGTTGGAAGCCTCATTTACAACCGGGCAAAGAGGAGCTTCTTCCATCAAAATTGCTTCTGCCTGTTCGTACAGCTCAACGCGTTTTGCTTCATCCATCTCAACTGCTGCTGCATCCATCAGTTTGTCATATTCTTCATTTGCCCAGAAGGTTGGGATAGCTGTAGAATCAGATCTCATCAGGGACAGCATAGCGTATGGATCGTTGTAGTCGATACCCCATACCATATAGCCCATCTGGTATTCACCTGCGTTTACTTTAGACTGGAAAGTACCCCACTCGTTGAAATCCAGGGTAATGTTTACACCCAGAACTTCTTTAAATTTCTGCTGATAGTATTCGCCGTAGTTTTTGATCCACTGAGTGGTATCACCCATAGTAAATGTAATGTTCAAAGTAGAAGGATCGGAACCAAGTCCCAGTTCTTCCATACCTTTAAGCAGTAATGCTTTTGCATCTTCTTTTTCAGCGATTGCCTTCAAAGGAGCGGATACCTGCTGTCTGTAAATACCCAGTTCGCCGCTGGAAACACCGTCCGGTACCCAAGAATATGCAGGTTCCATGGTGTTGAAGTAAATAGATTTAGAAACATCTTCACGGTCAATTGCAAGGGTAAATGCTTTTCTGATGTTCTTGTTGGAGAACAGTTTGTCTTTTGTATTAAAGAAGTGGAAACGAACAGATGGGGAAACGTTATGGATGTACTGAACTTCTTCCATAGAACCGAACTTGTCCATCCATTCTGGTGTACCACAACCACAGGAGTCGATAGAACCGTTTGTGAAGGAGTTGAAGATGGTGTTTTCATCATTCATAATTTTGTAGTTGATAGTGGTGAGATTTACACTATCTTTGTCCCAGTAAGAGTCATTCTTAACCAGTACCATTTCAGAGTTGTGAGTCCAGGATTCTACCTTAAATGGACCACAGTAAACCATGTTGGTTGCTTCTGCGCCGTAAGATTCACCATACTGCTCTACAATATCCTGACGCTGTGGCTGCATAACGCGGCCGTCTGTCAAAGAAAGGAAGTATGGAGTTGGCTGTTCCAAAGTAAATTCGATTGTTTTATCGTCCACTACTTTTACACCCAGTTCGGAAGGAGCTTTTTCACCTGCCAGAACTGCATTTGCATTTTTAATGCAGGTCAGCAGATAGGAGTTTGGAGAACCTGTTTCCGGTGTAAGGGTTCTGATAACTGCATAAGCATAATGTTCAGCTGTTACCGGCTGACCATCACTCCATGTGTTGTCACGAAGATGGAAGGTCCATACAGTACCGTCCTCGTTGCTTTCCCAGCTTTCGGCACCTGCACCTTCACGAATATTTTGACCATCTTTTTCAGCCAGTCTGGTTAAAGGTTCCATCGTGTTGTTTAAAACACTACCGCCAATACTGTCGTTACCAATAACGCCGTCCAATGTGGTTGGGTCGCCTCCAAGGTAACCGTTAAAGTACTGTTCTTCATCCAGAACATTTCCGTCAATTGTCTTTGCAGTTGCATTTTCTGTGGAAGAGCCTACAGTGTTGTCCTTGTCATCACCACAAGCTGCCATAGAAAGTACCATTGCGCCTGCCAGCAGAGCTGCCAGAATTTTCTTCATTGCCATGATAAAATCTCCTTTCGACCTGATCGTACTCTCTCTTATTTTTATCTTCACACGGTTTACCGTGCAATCAACATATTTGTTACATCCAAGAAAACAAGGGTTCCATCTCCGCATCTTGATTGATCTTAACACCATAATGCTGAGCAATATTTCTGGTAATTTTTTTTATATCACCTTGTTCATAACTGTCTAAAAGTTGTTTATGCGATTCTAAATAATCTTCTATATTCCCTTTTCGGTTTGCACAAAAGATGGCAAGATTGTTTGTATTCATACCTTTCCAAACTTCTTCCAACTTGTGGAACCCAAGCTGTTCAATAACACAGGCATGAAATAAATTATCCTCCTGCGCTAAAATGTAAAGGTCTTTTGCGGCATCTTCCATTCGTTGCAAGCTGTTACACATCTTTTGCAGCGTTTCGTTTGAAAACTTACCTTTGCATAGCTGTACTGCCAAAATCTCTAGTGTTGCTCTAAGCAGGCACACTTCATAAACATCATGCTGCGTTATCTCTGCCACAGAACAACCTATATTGCGTTCATACTTTACAAGACCCTCCTGCTCAATTTGACGCAGTGCTTCTCTGACAGGTCCACGGCTGACACCAAGTAACTGTGTAATCTCAATTTCTTTCAGTCGTTCTCCGGCCTTCAATTCTCCGGTAAGGATCTTTTGTCGAATTTGATCAACAACTTCCTGTCTCAAGGTTTTGTAATTTAATTTTGCCATTTGTTCCCCCCTGAATTACCGGTTGTCTTGTATGTAAAATACAGTATTTTGCAGATTGTCTACAATTTACTGGATTGTATTGTACCATAGTTTTTTATCAATTGCAACAAACGCATTCATATTTTGTTAATTGTACCCTCATTTTCAATCTATATTTTATGCAAAATAAATATAAATCCAGCTAACTTTCATCTATTAAGGAAAATTTAATTATCCTTTTAAACAATCTCCTGCTATTTTCTCTCTTGTCATTTTATATAAAAAAGATGTTTTAATTATTATATCTTTCACTATTCCCCCTTTCTCAGTCAATCTAAAAGAGGACAACCTGTATCAGGTTGCCCTCTTTTAGATTAGAATTCAATATTGATTTTATAAGGAAATTCTTCCGGTGATGTTTTATGCTGAACCAAGTAATCTCTAATTGTTTCCATATAATGGTTTATCAGGACTGCGGAAATTTTTTGTACATCTCCTGTTTTTAAA
This sequence comes from Negativibacillus sp., assembly GCA_020024325.1. GTDB lineage: Bacteria > Bacillota > Clostridia > Oscillospirales > Ruminococcaceae > Negativibacillus. The sequence goes on along the minus strand of JAHHTY010000034.1, from coordinate 7,581 downwards.
GTATCCAATACCTTTCGATGAATATGGTACTGATTATGTACAACATATTCACTTCTTCCTGCACCACGATAAAAAACAATCGTATTGCCACCGCTCATACTGTCCCACAAGGTGTATAAACGTTTGAGTTTTGATTCTTTTACAATACAAGCATGAAATTCGTTATCGTTATCAATAATTTCATCAAAACGCTCAACATCCTTTATGGATTCCATTCGATTTAAAATTTCCTCCATGTTCTCCAATGTTTCGCTGGAAAATATTCCTTCACACATCTTCACCGACAAAATTTCAAGGTTTGCCCTCAAAAGATAGACCTCATATACATCCTGTGCTGTATAATCTTTTGCAAAACATCCTACATGGGAACTGTATTCTACAAGACCCTCCTGTTCAATCTGACGCAGTGCCTCTCTGACAGGTCCCCGGCTAACGCCAAGGTCTTGAGCTATATCCTGTTCTACAATGCGAGTTCCCGGTTTCAATTCCCCTGTCAACAGTTTTATACGAATTGCTTGTGTTACCTGTTCTCGCAGGGTTTGACGCATTATCTTTGCCATCCTGCCTTGCCTCCTACTACTCTCTACTATACTTTTGGTATTTCCAAAATTTACAAATATTCATTATTCTTAAATGTAGCATAGTGGGAAGTTTTTTGCAATGCCGGAAGAAAGTTTTTAAGTTAAAATCATAAAAACAATAAACTTTTTCAGTCTTTTTATTTGTTTTCTTTTAGCGACTGTACACAAGCTCTCCTTGAGAAAATGTCTTTAATATCTGAATCCGATCCAGTTTTTCCGGGTTTTCTGTCAGAGGATTTTCGGATAGCAAAACAAAATCTGCACGTTTGCCCACACAAATACTTCCTTTATCCTTCTCTTCAAAATATTGATAGGCAGCATTGACGGTGATTCCCTTGAGTGCATCTTTCACGCTGATTTTTTGATCATCGCCCATAGATTGACCCGTTTTGCTGCGACGGTTAACGGCACACCATACTGTTTTCATCATATCCGGAGGAATGACCGGTGAATCCTGATGTAAGGTATAAGGAATTTTGTTTTCCAGTGTAGATTTAAGAGGGCTTATTTGTTTTGCACGCTGTTCTCCCAGATTTTTTAAATGCACATCTCCCCAAAACCAAGTGTGTGCAACAAAATAAGAAGGAATCATCCCCAATGGCTTCAGCTTTGGTATTTGGTCAAGGCGTAAAGTTTGTGCATGAACTATTACAGGTCGAATCTTTCTGGTATCTCCTGCAAGACGACAAGCATCCAAATATTGCTGAGAAGCTGCGTCACCATTACAATGTGCCAGCAGTTGCTGGGAATCTTCAATCGATTCCTTTACAAACTCTTTTACCTGTTCATCGGTATAGATTGGATATCCGCAATACTCACTTTCTCCCTCATATGGTTTTGTCAGCCATGCTGTTTTTCCTTGTGGGGACCCGTCCAAAAAAATCTTATAACCACCCAACCGAAGGTGTTTGTTGTAGCCTTTTGTATACTCCGGATTTTCTTTAATCAGCGAACGGTTATCCTTTAAATCTGCATAACAAACCACATCTGTTTTCAATCTTCCCGTTTGTGCAAGTTCTTTTAGAAGATTCCATTCTTTTTGTTTTGTTAAGCCATCCTGTATTGTTGTAATTCCGTAACTCCAATAAACTTTCTGTGCTTGTTCAATACGTCTGAGCTGTTCCTCCTTGGAAGGCTGTGGAATTTTTGAAGTCAGCTGAATAAATGAATTTTCCTCCAGATATCCGTTTGGTGTGCCATCTTCTTCCCGACCGATAATTCCGTCTGATGGATTCGGGGTGGATTTATCAATTCCAAAATGGCTTAGAGCACTGCTGCCCATTATACCCATATGTCCCGAAGCATGGCTGAGCATCATGGAAATTTTCTCAACCCTATTTCCTGGGAAATTTTCCTGATCCTGCTTTAATATTTTTTCTGCTGTTCTGTCTAAAAAATGTCGGTCAGGGTGCTTTTGCTCTTTTAAATTATTATGGTCATATCCAAAACCAATAACATATTGTCCATCACACAGTGGAGATTTTCTTGTAAAATCAAGCAATTGCTGCTCGATTTCCTCAAAGCTGGTTGCGGTACTTAAATCGCAATATGCAAGAGATTGTGCTAATGCAGTAATGTGACTGTGTGAATCAATGAATGCCGGCAACAGTGCTTTCCCTTGACAGTCAATTTTTTCGCAATTTTCCCCTGCCATCTGCTCCAGCTTCTTTTCTTCTCCCACCGCAATGATTGTTCCATCCTGGACCAAAACACTCTGTTCTGTTATAACCTGTCCGTTTTGGTCTTCTTCCATCGTCACTACTTGCGCATGGTAAAACAACTGTTTCATGGTTCTTCCCCCTACTTTCTATAATATTTTTCATCATACTATTCTTTTATGTCTAAATCATGAGATATTAAAAAGGAATTTGTAAAGCCCCTAAAATCAAATTGTTGCTGCTGTCAGGCGAAAGCAACAAAATTATTTTATTTTCTATTGACATTCCGGAATCCATTTGATATTATTGTATTAGTTACTTAATACAATAATGAGAGGGGGATGAAAATGAGCTGGTCTTTTGATGATAACCTACCCATTTACATTCAAATTATACAAATATTAAAGTCAAATCTTGCCTGCGGAAAATATCAACCAGGAGAAAAACTTCCCACTGTCCGAGAACTTGCACTCCTCGCCGGTGTCAATCCAAACACAATGCAAAAAGCTCTGTCAGAGCTGGAGCGTGATGGTCTTGTAAAAAGCCAGCGAACTTCCGGTCGCTTTGTAACCGATGATAAGGAGAAAATCATGGAAATTTCTAAAACACTTGCTTACGATGAAATTGCACGAATGGTTGAAAGGATCTCTTCTTTAGGGTATCCAAAAGAGGAAATTCCAAAACTTTTGGAAAAATATTTATCTGACTCTTCCCAAAAATTTCCCGGGAAATAAACAATAATATTTACAGAAAGGAAAATATGATAATGAATGATACAACCGAAATGCTACAGGGCGGCTGCATTTCAAAAGGTCCTGTTTTAAAAATTACAAATCTGCATAAATCCTACGGTTCTCATGCTGTATTAGAAGGTATAAATTTTGAAATACCTCGAGGACAAATTGTCGGACTTTTAGGTCCAAACGGTTGCGGTAAATCCACACTTATGAAACTAATCTGTGGATTGACTCCATCAAACAACGGGGAGATTCTCATCAATTCTCTCCATCCCGGTCAGCAGACGAAAGCCCTTATTTCTTATCTTCCCGAACGCACATACTTAAATGACTGGATGAAAATATCTGATATTCTCAGTTACTTTTCCGATTTTTATTCTGATTTTGACCTTGAACGTGCAAAACAGATGCTTGCTGACTTAAAAATTTCCGAAAACCAAAAATTAAAAAAACTGAGTAAAGGTACAAAAGAAAAAGTTCAGTTAATTCTTGTTATGTCCCGACGTGCACAACTTTACCTATTAGATGAACCAATTGGCGGTGTTGACCCCGCAGCCAGAGAATACATTCTCTCTACCATTCTTAAAAACTTTGATGAAAACGCTTCGATTCTTATCTCTACCCATTTAATCCAGGATGTAGAAACATTTTTTGACCAAGTTCTGTTTTTAAATCATGGAAAGATTGTAATTGATGGGGAAGTAGACAGCATTCGTGAAAAATATGGAAAATCTATTGATGGACTCTTTAGGGAGGTATTTAAATGTTAGGAAAAATGCTGAAATATGATTGTAAAGAGTTGTCCAAAACCCTTGTCCCTTTTTATATTGTCACTCTTGTTATATCAATTTTCAACACCATATTCATCCAGTTTGACTGGTTGTATGCCATTGCGGGCAGCTCTATCATTATCGTTGGTTTATTTGTTGCACTTTATGTTGTAACCACGGTTTTAATCATTTCACAATTTTATAAAAGTGTTTTGGGAGATCAAGGTTATCTTACCCATACGTTGCCTGTTAGTGTTGATACTATCATCTTTTCCAAATTACTTTCCTCAATCATTTGGATGTTGTTGAGCATGTTTGTCACAATCCTCTCCCTTGGCATTTTATTTTTAAGTTATGCCCCATCCAATGAAATTTCCGGTTTTTTCTCTGAGCTAACCCAGGTAATTTCCTCCGGTTTTTATTTTATGTTTGACTCTTTTAATATAAAAAATGTGATTGCACTGATAGCTATTATTATTTTGTTCATCTTCTTGCTTGTTTTAGTAATTGCCAATGGAGTTTTACACTTTTATTGTGCTATATCTTGTTCACAGATTCAACCATTTTGCCGAAACAAGATTATAGGATCTTTCGTTGCTTATTCTCTCATCAGCATTCCTCTTTCTCTTTTTTCCGGTTTATCTGTATCAGGTTTTTCTTTTCTTATAGAACACTTTCACCTAGTAGAAAAAATGTCAATCCCCTCCTTTATTTTCTTCTTTTTATTCATCCTTTTAATAATTATCTTGCTGTTAAATCTTTTCTTTTATCTTCCTGCTCGTTACATCCTTAAAAACAAGTTAAATCTTGAATAATTTCATCCATAAAGAAAAGTAGAAGAGCCTTACCTAATGGTAAGGCTCTTCTACTTTTTTATAATCATTTTGCAAAGAATTCATCTGTCTTTTTAAACTAATTTCTATTTATGTTTTTAATAATATTGTATTTTTTATCCAATAAAAAAGAGGGGATTTAGTTTATTTTACGATAATTTTAAAATTTTTTGTTTTTTTCATCACTCTACCCAATCAAAATATGCACAAATTGCAATCTCATTATTTATTTTTTAGGCAAGTCCACAAACTTATTAGAAACAAAGAACAAATTATATATTTTTACTTGAATATTATTCCCAAAGAAGTATAATTGTGAAACGAAAAATCCATTGTAAAGGAGAGTTTTTTATGTCATACCGTTTTCTTCTTGATATTGCGTTAATTTTGATTTCCACAAAAGTTTTTGGCATCATTACCAAACGTCTTCAGATGCCCCAGGTAGTTGGTTCTTTGCTCGCCGGTCTTGTTATGGGTCCTGCTATGCTTGGCATTATCCACAGTACCGAATTTTTATCCCAGGTATCAGAACTGGGTGTTATTGTTATGATGTTCACAGCCGGTCTTGGAACCAGCTTAAATGACCTGAAACAAACCGGAAAATCAAGTTTTTTTGTTGCTTTGTGTGGTGTCATTGTTCCTTTGTTTGGAGGTACCATCCTCGCCCTCTTCTTTAATAACAGCAATACCCCTAACGCTTTTATGCAGGACGTTTTCATCGGTGTTGTTTTGACAGCAACCTCTGTTTCCATCACGGTAGAAACCTTAAAAGAGATGGGTAAGTTGTCCACCGTTGTAGGTAACACCATTCTTGCCGCTGCCTTAATTGATGACGTTCTGGGTTTAATTGCTTTAACTATCGTTACCAGCATTGGTGGGGCTTCCGACAGCAATCTTCTTATTGTCCTTCTTAAAATTGTGGGATTTTTCCTCTTTGTCGCTATTATCGGCATCCTTGTGAAAAAGTTTATGGATTGGTACATTGTAAATGTCCACTCCACCGATCTTCAACGTTACCCTGTTTTTGCCTTTGTTCTGTGTTTGTTTATGTCCTTCTGTGCAGAACATTTTTTTGGTGTTGCAGACATCACCGGTGCTTTTGCAGCAGGCTTAATTATCTCTACCACCTCTAAAGCAAAATACATTGAGGTAAAATTTGCACCTCTTTCCTATTTATTACTTACCCCAATCTTCTTTGCAAGCATTGGTCTGAGCGTAGAACTTCCGAGGATGACCGTAAACATTCTTATTTTCTCTGTTTTGTTAGTGATTGTTGCCGTACTCAGCAAGCTATTGGGTTGTGCCATGGGCGCTAAAATATGTGGTCTGAAAAAACAGCAGTGTGAGCAGATCGGTGTCGGCATGGTATGTCGTGGTGAGGTTGCTCTGATCGTTGCAAACAAGGGAGCTGCCCTAGGACTAATGCCTGAAATATTCTTTGGACCAATCATTATCATGGTTGTTGCTACCACCATTCTCACCCCGATTCTTTTAAAATTTGCTTACCGTCAAAGCAATACCTACGAAGATCTTCAGGAAAGCACCCTGGTCGATCGATACGAAGAGGTGGAACAGCTCGATTACATTGCAGAAAATTTGATTCGTGCAAACGACCATATGATGAAGAAAAAAAGAAACAAAAAGAAATAAACAAGGTTCGTTGCTTTAAAGGAACCTTCTTTATGAACTGCACCCCATCTGTCGGAGAGTATCGTATCTTCTCTGACAGATGGGGTTATTTTTATATGAAACAACTCCCGACTAATACTCATTTTATACTTTACTCAAATCAAGAAAAAACGAACAAAAGAATTTGCCATTTTCTTTTTAACCACATAACCTCTCTGATTCATAAGCAATTTTAAATTTAAATATTGTCTGATTTTGGAGTTCACTTTATCATACCGGCTTTTCTGTTGTCATTCTAAAAGATAAAATCAAAAATCTATTCTTTCTTCATAAAATATCTATATTTTTACCCTGTTCTTCTTTAAAAAATTAAGATATAATAGTACGTAATGCATTATTTTGATGTGTTTCAAACTTAAAAGTTATATATGAAGATGTCAATTCTGTAACAATTATTGAATAAACGCTCGAAAACCTTTATAATAAAGAGTGTTTGTAAAAAACAAGTTGTCACTTTATAAAAGATTTTTGGAAAGGAGCGGGTCATTGGTGTCAAACCCAGACAATACTGTCAGCCCTAAACCATCTCCTTCCAGTTCCTTTAAAGAATTATCTTCTTTAATCCACTTTCTTTATGCACTTTTTTATCTTGTGGGTGCAAGAATTATTCGATACTACCGACGATTCCGCCGAGTAGTGAAGCAAAAAGCTCTGCACATAAAATGGGCATTGCGAAGGATTTATTTTGATATTAAGGACCAGCGCGCTGTTTCAGCCCCATCAAAAGGCCGCTGGAAGCGGGAGTTAAAAAAAGCTCTTTCCCAAACTCACCTTGCTTTACAGGACTGGAATAAACACCATCAGCAGCATCGGGAAGAAGGACTGGGTCTTCCTGAATTTTTCCGTGCACTCACCCCCGTTGCAAAGCAAATTACCGGTGCTGTCAATTACATTCTTCCCCTTATCGGTGTTACTGTTTTAATTGTAACGGTTCATCATTTTAGCACTCTTACCTTTGGTTTAAGAGTGCAATATAACGGGGAACATATCGGCTATATTCTGTCAGAATCAGCGTTCTCTGAAGCAGAATCAAAAGTAAGGGAACGTATTGTCAACGAAGCTTATCTTCCTCCAGAAGATAGTATCCCTATCTACTCTTTGGAAGTGGTCGAAGATGATCAAATTTCTGACCAGACAGTGTTAATTAACAATATCATTCGAGCATCTGGAAATGAAATTGAAGAGGCTGCCGGACTGTATGTGGATGATGAGTTTGTTGGTGCTCTGACTGATGGTGATGCACTACTTGCAAGCTTAAAAGCAAGAAAAGACGGAACTTATCGTGCAGGACAAACATCTGAACCAGTAAAACC
>JAHHTY010000033.1 GCA_020024325.1 Negativibacillus sp. | reverse complement strand
TCTTTTTGTCTGATGAATAATCCCAAAACAAAGAAAATAACGCTAAAGACTAAAACATTGGAGAAAAAGGATGTTATCGGTACAATTTGCTTTATTTTTGCTTTGAGATCTTGCCTTTCTTTTATTATGCTTTGCACTTCATCGGGATAAGAAGAAAAACTTTTTATATTTTTTTCGTCGGTTCCTGTATTGAGATAGCATATTCCCCAAAACACTGTGCATAGAAGAATCGCTTCAATGATCAGCATATTTCATTCCACCCTTTCAACATCATTTTATAAATTTACAACGTTCTTTATTTGATTACTTTCTGCTAAATACCATACACAAAACCCTTTTTATCTTGGGACTGTTCTTTGTTTTTTTATCCCTTGACAAAACAAAAGGGCCGATGTATAATATGAAAAATTATTTTGGGGGTGTGACAATGCTATACTTTACTCACTGTTTTAATCATATGGATATGACTTCTTGTGTCCCTGCTATGTCTTGGCAAAGCAGCGGGCTTACATTGTCATACCCTTATTAAGGTAAGTAATTAGGTTATTATTTTTACCAGTTAAGATGTATACAGTGCAGGCTATGTTATTTATAGCTTGCACTTTTTTTATACTTTTTAGGGGGTGCAAGATTGGATACTTACAATTATCTAAAAAAATATTACGAAAATTATGATGAGGACGCTCGGCTTATCTCAAAGCATGGAATGGTCGAGTATATTACAACGATGAAGTATATCGAAAAATATCTGAAGCCGGGTATGCGAATCATAGAAATCGGTGCAGCGACCGGTCGATACAGTCATACTTTGGCTCAGAAAGGTTATCGGGTTGATGCCGTCGAACTAATGGAGCACAATATCAATATCTTTAAGCAAAATACCATTGAAGGTGAACCGGTTACAATCACGCAGGGCAATGCTGTTGATTTATCTGGTTTTGATAGCGATACCTACGACATCACGCTTCTGCTGGGTCCAATGTATCATCTATTTACAACGGAAGATAAGCTGAAAGCATTATCAGAAGCTATTCGAGTTACGAAAAAAGGCGGTCTTATTTTCTCAGCATATTGTATGGGGGATGCAAGTGTTTTGTTATATGGTTTTATTCGCGGGGAAATCTATAATATCATTGAACAATGTTTGCTTGATACAGAAACCTTTGACACCTTCTCAAATCCGTGGGATATTTTTGAGTTGCACCGCAAAGAAGATATTGACAAACTAAGAGCCGAATTTCCGGTCACTCAGCTCCATTTTGTCGCTACCGACGGTTATACACATCATATGCGTGACAGAGTAGATCAAATGGATGATCGAATGTACAAGTTATACCTAAAGTATCATCTTGCAACCTGCGAAAGACAAGATATGGTTGGCTACTCAAATCATACACTCGATATTTTCAGAAAGGATTGATTGATCATGCTTACACATAAAGGAACTCAGACTTTACATACTCAACGACTGACTTTACGAAGATTTACCCCTGATGATGCGCAGGTCATGTTTGACACTTGGGCAAACGACGAAAGAGTTACCCGATTTTTAACTTGGTGTCCACACAAGTCCCCTCAAGCTACAAGAGAATTATTAGAAGATTGGTGTGCTGCCTACGAAAACCCCAACACCTACAACTGGGCTATCGAGTTTGATGGAAAACTTATCGGCAATATCAGTATTGTCCAAATCAAAGAAAGTCTTGAATCTGTCGAACTTGGATATTGTATGGGGTATGATTATTGGAATAAAGGGTTAATGTCAGAAGCCACAAAGGAAGTACTGGACTTCCTTTTCACAGAAGTTGGAGTCCATCGTATCGACCTTCGCCATGCCGTTAAAAATCCGGCTTCCGGAAAAGTTGCTCAAAAATGCGGCTTTATCTTTGAGGGTACACAACGTGAATGTTTTAAAACTTTTTCCGGGGAATTCCTCGACATCTCTTATTATGGAATGTTACGAAGTGACTGGGAGCAGCAAAAGAACTAAGCTAAACAGATAAACTCCTATACACTTCCCCCTATATTTATTATACTTTGCTTGACTGTATAAATATAGATAAGTTTTATAAAAACTGTTAATCAAAGGTATCTTATTTTTCCAATTATTATTTTTTAAATAATGAATCATATGAAATTAAGACCATTTATTTTAAGTTTAAATTTTATATTGATTCTAGCTGTATCTTTTTTTATAATAAGAAAGAAGAACAATCAAACCCTTTCGGAAAAAACACAGTCCGGTCGGTAGTCCGGACGCAGCATTTTGCTGTCAGTAACCTTCCTCCTAAGGTTGTCCGTCCGAAAGCAATCTAGCTTTTTTAGGAGGAATCTCTATGGACAAAGTAACCGTCAGCTTTACTGTATTTTTTGAAAATCCTTTCTGGGTGGGTGTTTTTGAGCGCTCTGTTTCCTATAAAGGGGAAATGCTAGTCACTGCCGCCAAAATCACCTTTGGTGCTCAACCTTCCGATGCTCAGGTGTATGAGTATCTTTTGGAGCATTACAGAAATCTGCGGTTTAGTCCGCCCGTCAGCACAAAACTAAAAACTGCTGTCAAAAATCCCAAACGCCTCCAGCGTGAAATCCATCGTGCTGTCAAAAGCAGTGGAATGGGAACCAAGTCCCAACAGGCTCTTGCCTTAATGCGAGAAGAAAATCATAAAGCAGCTCTTCTTCGCAAGCGGGAAATGCGAAAACTTCAGCGGGAAAGGTAAATTCTGTGTTGACAAAACTCCGTCACCCCAATAGGTGACGGAGTTTCTTTTCAGAATCGTCTTGTTTTACTATTTCCGATAACTCTAAATAGCAAAAAAGCTCCCGATAAAAAATCAGGAGCTTTTTCTGTTATTTTAAAGTATCCCCAATCACACGGAGAACATTTAGATAGGAAATTTTATCAAGTTCTGACGCTGTGAAACCTTCCCTGCTCAATCGTTCCATCAACAACGGAACTTTATCCACACGGTCAATCTCCAAATTACCGCTTGTACCGTCCAAATCCCCACCCAAAGCCATACAGTCGATTCCACCAACATTTCTGATATGTTTCATATGGCGAACCATATCATCAATACGGCTGTCTTTAGAGTGAATATCCTTTGAAAGGAAAGCTGCACAGAAATTAAGACCAATCGCTCCTCCGCACTCTGCAACTGCTCGAATCATTTCATCTGTCATGTTTCGGGAATGTGGAGTCATTGCTCTTGCATTAGAATGTGATGCCACAAAAGGTTTATGGTTTTCTTTACAGATTCTTGCAACATCCCAGAATCCACCATCCGACAGATGAGAAACATCCACGATGATTCCCATCTGATTCATCGCATCCACCATCTCTAATCCAAACGGTTTTAGTGGGAGTGCCATTTTTTCGGAATCAAATGAGTTTGGATAACCCAGACAGTTCTCCATATTCCATGTGATAGAAATCATTCTTACACCCATCTGATACATTTTTTCTAAACCTGCTAAGCTGCCATTGATTCCGTTACCATCCTCCACCGACAAAAGGCAGGACAATTTTCCTTCCTTTTCGTTGCAAAGAAGGTCTTTCTTATTTCCTGCAAAAGCAGCAACCTCACTATAAGCTTCCAGATTCCGATAAAAACAGTTTGATAAAGAGGTCATGAATTCCATATCACTTGGTTTTTGCAGTCCCTTTTTTTGATAGTGATCCTCCGGCATCAGGCACATTGCAAAAAATTGTGCAGAAAATCCAGCTTGTTTCATACGCTGAAAATCGATTGCTTTTGCATTTCTGTTTAAATCAATCTTTTCGCCAAAGGCAGTTCCCAGCAATGTATCACAATGCATATCAATAAATTTCAAAGGTTTCTCCTCCTCAAAGTATCGTTTTGATTCTAATTTTTCTCTCGGCTCAAATCCAGCTCTCGTACCTTTCTTCTTAACGGAAGGATATTCGCAGTAGGCACATTGATGCCATCTACCCCGGTACGAATAAACCACTCAAGCAGATTTTCGTCACTTGCCATATCTCCGCTGATGGTCACTCGTATTCCTGCATGGTGAGCTGCACGCACAACCATATCTATCATTTTTAAAACTGCCGGGTGTCGGGTATTATAATAGGAATTTACCTTTGGATTCTGCCTGTCTACTGCCAAAGTATATTGAATTAAATCGTTAGTATCGATATGGAAAAAATCAACATATTCTGCAAGTTCTTCGCTTAAAATAACCGATGCCGGTGTTTCGATTACCACACCAATTTTTATGTTAGGATCAAAGGCAAGATTCTCTTCTTTCAGTTGCTGCTGCACTTTTTCTGTGTATTCCAAAATACTTTTTAACTGTTCCACACTGTCCACCATCGGGAACATTACCCCTGTTGGTCCATACTGTGCTGCCCGATAAATAGCACGCAGCTGGGTTTGGAACATTTGCGGCATAGCAAGGCAGATACGAATAGAGCGGAAGCCGAGAACGGGGTTATTTTCCAATTTCCGTTCAGAGTTTTTTATCATTCTCTTCGCCCCAAAATCCAATGTTCGGATTGCAGTAAATTTCCCTTGCATTTGGCGGATAATTTCCCGATATGCGTTTACCTGTTCTTCCTCACTGGGAAGATCATCCCTCTTTAAATAAAGAAACTCGCTTCTCAATAATCCCAATCCATCCGCATCACTTCTTAAAACAGGCTCAATATCCAGTGGTTCGGTAGTACTTGCTAAAATATCAATTTTTCTTCCATCAATGGTACAGCTTGGTTTTCCGATAAGAAAGGATAAGCCTTTTCTCTTTTCTTCTTCCCTTTCCTTTTTCTCTTTTAAGCGAGCTATCGTCTGCTCATCCGGGTCAATATATAACTCTCCTGTATAGGTGTCCACTGCTGCCGGATGTCCCTGGTATTCTCTGCGCAGATCATCCCCGATTCCAAACAAAGATGGAATGTTTCTATCTTTTGCAATAATGGCACTGTGTGAACTTTCGGAACCAAACTGCGTAACCAGTGCTAAAATTTTATCTTTTGAAATTTGTATAACTTCACTGGGTACCAACTCATCTGTTGCAAGAATGGCAGGTTCATTCGGCTCAAAAGCGTCAACTTGACCGCAGGTTAAATTTGCAAGCAACCGTTGTGATATATCCAAAATATCCAACGCTCTTTGTTTTAGATAAGGGTCTTCTATTCCTGAAAACATTGAATAAAATGTATTGGAAGCTTGATGCACTGCATATTCTGCATTGGACTGTTGACTGCGGATAACATCTAAGACATATCCATTAAAATCCAGATCCTCAAGCAGCATAGAATGTGCCTGAAAAATGGCAGCATTTTCCTCCGAAACCTCTCGCAAAGCTTGTTTATGCAAAAGCTGTACCTGCTGCATCGCTAATTCTTTTGCCTGATGATAACGCAGCAATTCCCTATGCACATCTTTTACCCGTTCTTTTTCCACTTTGAAAAGCTGTCTTTCATAAAAAACCAATCGACCAATAACAATATCTCCACACACAGCCTTTCCTGTCAGTAACTGCATTATTATTCCTCCCTTCTGTTGCATAAAGTCTTAAGACTATTAAACCTCTTTTTCTAAAAAATCGCAATATTGATATGAGAATTTTAGGAATGAATGATAAATGTTTTTTGCGTTTTTGTCATTTATTATATATTTATAATTATTTTTCACATTATATTTTTTTTATATTTAAATCAATGAAATCAATCCTGTTTTTTGTTAGCCATTGACAACTAATTTTCTCCCTAGTAAAATGTAAGTGTAGGCTAACTTTTATGTTATATCGTGTATTAAGGAGGACGTTGAGATGACGTTAGACCATGTTAAACCCGGACAGAGCGGCATTATTTCTGTTGTTGGCGGTGAAGGTGCGTTGCGTCGCAGACTTTTAGATATGGGACTAACACCCAAAACAAAAGTCATGGTAAGAAAAGTAGCACCAATGGGTGATCCGATAGAATTATTTTTAAGAGGATATGTTTTAACTTTACGGGCAGAAGATGCCGCAAAAATTCAGATACAGGGGGTAACTAAATGAGCCATCTTCTTGCTTTGGTAGGAAATCAGAACTGCGGCAAAACCACACTGTTTAACGCCCTCACCGGCAGCAACCAGCATGTTGGTAATTTCCCCGGTGTAACGGTTGAAAAAAAGGAAGGTAACATCAAAAAATATAAAGATGCAATCCTTGTAGATTTGCCGGGAATCTACTCTCTTTCCCCTTATACCTCTGAGGAAGTTGTAACCAGAGATTTTTTAGTTCAGCAGCATCCTGATGCTATCATAAATATTGTTGATGCTACCAATCTTGAAAGGAATTTATACCTCACTCTCCAGCTAATGGAGCTGAACATTCCAATGATTCTTGCTTTAAATATGATGGACGAGGTTCGTTCCAGCGGTAACAACATCTATGTTGATCATCTGTCTAAAAAATTGGGGATTCCTGTCATCCCAATCTCCGCTGCAAAGGGCGAGGGAATTTCTGATTTATTGAATGTTGTTATCAAAACAGTCGGAAATAAAAATGTTTCTCAAAAATTAGATTTCTGTCAAGGCGAGGTCCACCGTGCTATCCATGCCATTGCACACATTATTGAGGATCACGCCGAAAAAGCAGGTTATCCAACCCGTTTTGCTGCCACCAAACTGGTCGAAGGTGATGAACCAATGTTTCAATCGCTTGACCTTGACATCGGCGATATTCACATTATCGACCATATTGTAGAACAAATGGAAGAAAACCTTGGTACCGACCGTGAAGCAGCACTTGCCGACATGAGGTATACTTATATCGAAGCTTTGTGTTCTCAGTGTGTTGTGAAGCATCAAGAAACCCGTGAACAGTTACGCTCCGAAAAAATCGACCGTCTGCTCACCCACAAGTATCTTGGTATTCCTATCTTTTTATTGATTATGATGACCATATTTTGGTTGACCTTCTCGGTTATTGGTGCCCCATTGCAGGACTTACTCAGCACATGGATTGACAGGTTTACTGCTATTCTCTCCGATGTTATGACCACTGCACAGGTAACACCATGGCTGACTTCTTTAATTATCAACGGCGTTTGTGCCGGGGTTGGCAGCGTTCTTTCATTCCTTCCCATTATTGTACTGCTTTTCTTCTTTCTTTCCTTATTGGAAGACAGTGGGTACATGGCTCGTGTTGCCTTTGTAATGGATAAGCTTCTGCGAAAAATCGGACTTTCCGGGCGCTCCTTTGTTCCAATGCTGATTGGTTTTGGATGCAGTGTTCCTGCCATCATGGCAACTCGTACTCTTTCCAGCGACCGTGACCGCAAAATGACCATTGTCCTCACCCCATTCATGTCATGCAGTGCTAAATTACCGATCTACGGCATGATTACCGCAGCATTTTTTCCAAATCATGGTGCTCTGGTTATGACCTCACTGTATGTACTTGGAATTGTGGTAGCAATCCTTTCCGGTTTACTGCTTAAAAGAACGGTCTTTCAAGGAAATTCGGTTCCTTTTGTTATGGAGCTTCCTGCTTACCGATTACCTGATTCCAAAAGTGTTTTGATGCATATGTGGGAAAAAGGGAAAGACTTTTTACATAAAGCATTTACCATCATCTTTGTTGCCTCTATTCTTATCTGGTTTCTGCAAAGTTTCGACTGGAGATTAAAGATGGTGACAGACAGTGCTGACAGCATCCTTGCATCTATCGGTTCATTGATTGCTCCTGCTTTTTCTCCTCTTGGATTTAATGATTGGAGAGCATCCACCGCTTTGATCACCGGATTTACCGCAAAAGAATCGGTAGTCAGCACACTGACAATTCTTACCGGGGCTGCAAGCGATGCACAACTGTCCGCAATGCTTCCACAGATCTTTTCTCCATTAAGTGCTTTCAGCTTTCTTGCTTTCACCATTTTATATATGCCATGCGTTGCAGCTTTTGCTGCCTCTAAGCGGGAGCTTGGTTCTATGAAACAAGCCCTTCTTACAGCAGGATATCAAACTTTGGTTGCATATCTTGTCGGCTTGTTGATTTATCAGATTGGTTCCCTTGTTTTGTAAAAATATTAACTGTAAATTTGATTATAACGCTCGAACGGGTCGATGCAATCTTGCATTGACCCGTTCTTTTATCTTGAAATAAAGTTTATTCTTTAATAAAATCTTCCTTGGTAACCTGTCCGCCTTGTGGCACCACAATGAAATTTCGGTCCCACTCTTCCAGCAGCAATTTTCTCAATAAACCATACTCTCCGCTTACCTTGGAAATTGTTCCATCTACAACCTCCACCAACGGAGAAATGTATTCTTTGACCGGCTGGGTGTTATACACACCAGTATCAATAACATAAAAATCACGAAATCCGGTATAAATTTTTCTTAAATTGGCTTCTGCTTTTTCTCTACCCAGATTTTCAGTCATCCGCTCTAAACTCATAGCAGAATTTTTCATCAAGTTCATCCAGCCTTCTGTGAGAAAAATGCCTTTCTCCGGTCGTTCAATCTTGCTATCTTCCCTTTGCGAAAGCAAAAGGTCAATGCAATCTCGAGTTCGTGGAATAATCAGCCGTGCTATGGTCGCTTTCAGTCCAATTGTACTGCCTCCACATCCTGAAACACACAATAAAATATTATCGACTTGCTGAAATCCATCGATCATTTCTTGAAGATAACGGTTCATTCTTGCCGGATCATTGTGCAGATGTTTTGGCAGGAAACAAACCTGTGAAGAAAATCCTGTTTCTTTAATGGTTTGTTTTAACTCTTTTTCTAATGTTGGGCACGCAACAAGGATATTTGTCAAAGTTATCGCCTTCGTTTCTTTTATATTCTATCTGCATACCCACATTATACTTTGTTTTTTGCCTATGTCAATCTGCTGCGTTTTTTATTTTTCTTATCCCAACGCCACATCTAAAACCATCATCAGCAAAAATCCACCCATTACACCCAACGTTCCAACGTTGGAATGTTCTCCCAGATGTGCTTCCGGTATCAACTCCTCCACTACAACATACATCATTGCTCCTGCTGCAAAGCTGAGCAGCCAAGGCATCAACGGCTGTATGCTGCCGGCTGCCAATACAACCAAAATTCCGAATATCGGTTCCACAATGCCGGATAATGCACCATACACAAAGCTTCTGGTTCTTGAAAGCCCTTCCTGACGCAATGGTAAAGAAATTGCTGCGCCTTCCGGGAAGTT
Organism: Negativibacillus sp.; assembly: GCA_020024325.1. Taxonomy (GTDB): domain Bacteria; phylum Bacillota; class Clostridia; order Oscillospirales; family Ruminococcaceae; genus Negativibacillus. The sequence goes on along the minus strand of JAHHTY010000033.1, from coordinate 15,112 downwards.
TTGAATACCGATACCGATTGCTAACGCCATCGCTGCACTGTATCCTGCTGCATCTGAATGTTGTGCTGCCAGTGCAAAGGCAAGTCCCACTGCCATGCCCTCCGGGATATTATGTAGTGTTACCGCTAAAACCAGCATTGTTGTTCGTTTCCAATTCGCTGAAAGCCCTTCAACTTCCTGCGCCTGGGGATGAAGATGAGGAAGAAGGTTATCCAATATCATTAAAAATGCAATACCAAATACAAATCCTCCCACTGCCGGAATCCATTCTGTCTCTCCTGCTGCTTTAGCTTCTTCCATTGCGGGAATCAACAAACTCCATACGGAGGCTGCAATCATAACACCGGATGCAAAGCCGAGAAAAATTTTTTGAACTCCTGCTTTTATTTGATTTTTAAAGAAAAACACCAATGCTGCTCCTAATGCAGTCATAAAAAAAGTAAATCCTGTTCCTATGGTTGCCCACCAAATTGCTTGTGACATTGTTATATCCTCCTTTTTATTTCTTTAATTAGCATATGCTAACTCATGGCTTTAGTATACTCTATACTCTTCTAAAAGTCAACTTTCATTTGTTTATTTTGTAAAAAAAACACAGGAATCAAAAATTGTAAGGACATATTTTTCATCTTATACAACAATAAAAATAATACAAGCGACACCGTTTTCTTTTTAAGAAATGATGTCGCTTGTATTTGACACTTTATCCATTGACCCGCACAGAAACATCCCGTGTTCTGCTGTTTTCGGAGTCAATGTTTGGTGCACTGCTTTTTTATCCTGGGTTCAAATTTATTTTCTGTCCCTTAAAATCTAACTATCATCTGTAAATCAAAGCTCTTCATCTTTGATGTTACCTGATGGCATAAAAAATCAGCAAGGAGTTTTATCTTTTTTCAGAATACCCAGCAGCAACATTCCCACCAAAGAGCCTGCTGCCAGAGCTATCAGATAACCCAATACATTTCCGACTACCGGAAAAACAAAGATACCTCCGTGAGGTGCCCTTAAAGTACATCCAAACATCATAGACAATCCTCCTGCCACCACAGAACCGGCTACGCAAGAAGGAATCACTCTCAACGGGTCTGCAGCTGCAAACGGAATAACACCCTCGGTAATAAAGCACAAGCCCATAACATAATTTGCAATACCCGATTTGCGTTCTTCATCGGTGAATTTTCGTTTAAATACTGTGCTAGCTAAAGCAACTGCTAGAGGAGGAATCATACCGCCAAGCATAACCGCTGCCATAACCTCGTAATTTCCAGATGCAATTGAAGCGGTTGCAAAAACATATGCTGCTTTATTGCATGGACCTCCCATATCAATACTCATCATGGCTGCAACCACACAGCCAAGTAAAACCTTGCTGCTGCCTCCCATCGAATTTAAAAATCCGATAATACCATTATTGAGTGCTGCCATTGCCGGATTTACAGCAAAGATGAACAGACAGATTGCAAGGATTCCAAAAAGAGGATAGATTAAAACAGGTTTTATCCCATCTAAACTTTCAGGTAAATATGATGCCGCTTTGCGAATCAGCAAAACAAGATATCCTGCTGCAAATCCAGCTAACAAAGCTGCTAAAAATCCACCGGATACTGCATTTTCACCGGTAATATTTGTAAATGAATTACCCAACTTTGCAATATATCCGCCCACTACACCAACTGCTAAAGCCGGAACATCGGCAATACTATATGCAATATATCCTGCCAATATCGGTAACATAAAGTCAAAAGCAACGCTGCCTATTGTCTTAAAAAATGCCGCTACCGGTGTATTCATGCCAAAATTATCAGGGTTAATGGAGTAATCATCCAGCAAAAACGCAATAGCCATCAAAATACCTCCGCCGATTACAAACGGAAGCATATGGTTAATGCCACTCATCAGATGTTTATACAACTGTTTTCCAACGCCTTCTTTTTCTTTCTGGGTTTCACAAGGCATTGATTTTTCTTGATTTTTATGTACACTCATATTATCCCTTACATCCTTTTCTATCAACTAGTTTGTCTTGTGTGGTTTTTCTGAAACTGATGCAAAAACTTTTTTCACAAATCCTTTCGGGTTTCCACTTTATCCTTCACATCAGCAACATTCCCTTTACTTAAAATCAGTGAATGTAACACAACCTTTTGGGTTGATAAAATCTCTCATTTTCATAGCAAGTCCTCCTTAACCTTTTAATACACGAAACATCGACAAAACATCCTCTTTTGTTGCCAGTCCGTCAGAAAACGCAGTTGCACTGCCTGCCGCTGTTCCCATTTGCAAAGCAATACTATATTTACCACTTTGCAAATAACCTGTCAAGAACCCGGCAACCATTGAGTCACCTGCTCCAACAGAATTTTTTACTACACCCTGTGGCGCCTTCATTTGATGGAAAATTCCATTTTCGTCTAACAGGATTGCGCCTTCTCCTGCCATCGAAACCAAGACATTTCTTGCCCCTTTACTTTGAAGAGTGGCAGCACATTTTCTTATTTCCTCTGTGCAGCTTAGCTCTTTCCCAAAAATTTCACCGAGTTCAACATGATTTGGTTTAATTAAAAAGGGATGATACTGTAATACATTGCATAATCCTTCCCCTGTTGTATCCACAACCACAGATACTTTTTTGTTCTGCACCCTTTGCATCATCTGCTCATAAATAGTATTCGGGATACTTTTCGGAACACTTCCTGCCAGTACCAATATATCATTCTGCGTCAAGCAATCTAAATGCCTTAACAGCTCATCCAGGTGATATTTTTCTATTATCGGGCCCTGAGCATTGATCTCTGTTTCAGAATCCGCCTTCAGCTTAACATTGATACGTGTCATACCTTTTTCCAGACGGATAAAATCGGTATCGATTTTATTTTTTTCTAAAACTTCCAGCAACATTTCTCCTGTAAATCCTGCTACAAAACCCAATGCACAGCTTGAAACCCCAAGACGGCTGAGCATTACAGACACATTGATTCCCTTACCGCCGAATTGAATTTCCTCGCCTTGTGTTCGATTCACCTTTCCTAAATCCAGATGTTTCAGCTTGACAACATAATCTATTGCCGGATTCAATGTTACTGTATAAATCATTTTCAGCTCACCTTTTTATCATTCTATCAAAAAAGCCTTATCGGGCAGTCATCGGATACAAGATTCACCTTGACAAACTGATTATACCATGTGAATCAATCTAATCTCAATTACTTTCTCTTAAATAGAAAACGTTTTTTTCAATGTATATTTTTATTGAACTCTTAATTTCCCTCTATTTTTTACAGATAGAATAAACTTTGCTGCCATAAAAAAGAAGGCTGCCATTTTGACAGCCTTCCTTGGGATCATTACTTGTTTTAGTATCCTTGTGATACCAAATGTTCCTTAGAATCTGCTTTCAAATTCACGAATGGAAACAGATTTTCCATGATTTAATCTGGATTCCTCTGCTGCCATTGCCATAACGTGGCTGTGAACAGAAGCATCAATAGAAGTCAGGTTATTGTTTAAATCGCCGCTGCGCAGAATACCAATAATATTGTCTACCAGTCTGGTATCACCGCCTGCATGACCAACATGACCAATCAGCAGTTTGGAAACATCAATAATTTCGTCTTCTTCTCTGCCGAATACCTTTACTCGGATAATACCTTCTACACAATCGCCTTCCAGCTCACCCAAAGTGCCCATAACACGAATGGTTCTTCTGGTATTTTTGGTAAAACCTGTCATTGTGAAGGAAGCTGTTGCACCGTTTTCAAATTCCATGTCAACAACTTCGTGGTCAACAACATCGTTATCACAGTGATATACACAGCGTCCGTATGGACCTGTTTTGATTGCTTCGTAAACATTTTCTTCTGTTGGGTCTACACAAAGTGCATTACATGGCCAACCACCATGATTGTCACGAACACCGGTCTTTTTATTGGTGATATAAATTTTTTCTGCGTCGTATGGACATTCTTCTTTGCACTGACAACCACCCAAGCAATACTCTGTTGCACCTTTTGGTGCTTTGTCCGGTCTAAAGTGGCTCAAAGAACCAAAGGATGTGATGTATTCACATCTTTGACCCATCAGCCACTGAATTAAATCCATATCGTGGCAGCTCTTTGCCAAAATCATTGGGCTTGTTTCAATGGAATTTCTCCAGTTACCTCTTACAAAGCTGTGTGCCTGATGGAAGTAACCAACATCTTCATGGGCAGAAATATTTCTGATTTCGCCCAACTGTCCGCTTTGCATAACTTCTTTTACCTTCTGATAGAATGGGCTGTAACGAAGTACATGGCAAACAGTAACAACTTTACCCAACTCATGTGCTTTTCTTTGAAGCTGAATACATTCTTCAACATCAGGAGAGATTGGTTTTTCTGTCATGACATGGTAACCTTTTTCCAAAGCTTCCAATGCCATTGGAACGTGCTGTCTGTCTTGAGTACAGATAAACATTAAATCTGCCAACTGTGGCTGTTTCAGCATTTCTTCTGCACTGTCAAAGCACATTTCTTCCGGTAGATGAAACAACTCTTTCGCTGCATCCACTTTTTCCCTAACAATATCTGCTACTGCTACTACTTTCATGCTTTCCGGATGCTCAAGGGTATACTGGGAATAGCACTGACCTCTCAGTCCGTAACCTGCTACTGCAATGGTAATTACTTTATCCATTTTCGCTTCCTCCTTATTCATTGTTCCTTCAAAATATTATTGAGAACAAATTCCCTTTGAGTAACTTATTATAGCACTGTAGTGTTAAATTGACAATCTTTTGACATGAAATTTAATGCAAATTTTTGCCCTATTTTTGCATTTCTACCATTTGCACAATATTGAATAAAAAGATTTTAAAAAAGCTCCAAAAAAACAGGCGGTAATTTAAACAAATCACTGCCTGTTTTTACAACATTCATTTCATTTTACAATCCTAAAATAAGTTGAGCAATTTTAAAATAAACAACAAGGGCAAAGGCATCCACTACAGTAGTAATCAGCGGGGCTGCCATAATTGCCGGGTCACAGCGCATCATACCTGCCAACAAAGGCATAACTGCTCCCACTGTTTTAGCCAATACCACAGTAATAAACATTGCCATAGAAACTGTCAGTGCAACCTCAGGCGAATGTGGTGTTGTCAGTAACAAACGGATAAAGTTTACAGCACCCAATCCTGCCCCAACTAAAACACCAACCCGAATCTCTTTCCAAAGCACTGAAAACAAGTTCCGAAGTCCGATTTCGCCCATTGCCATTGCTCTGATAACCAGTGTGCTGCTCTGGGAGCCTGCATTGCCTCCGGTATCGGTAAGCATTGGAATAAAGGTAACCAAAACCGGCATTGCTGCAAATGCACTTTCATATCTTGCCAAGATTGTTCCGGTAATCATACCGGAAATCATCAGAGCCATTAACCAAAATACCCTGCTTTTAGCCAAAGCCAGGACACTTGTCTGCATATATCCTATATTTTTTTCTGTCTTTTTGCATTCACAGATTTTCTTTGCTTTTTCCGGCTCCATCAAACAAGCTACGGTAAAGCGGAGCTGTTCGTCCTGTGCTGCCAACCAGGTAGAAGCCTCTCCCGGCTCCATTTTACACAATCTGTCACTGATTGCCTGGTAGTCCTTCTCCATTACCAGAGAAAACATCTTTTTTTCCTGTGCATTTGCTGCGAAAGCTATTTTCTTCATTCTCTGTTCCTCCTTACTGCCTTCGTTCTTGGACAGTCGAGTACAGTAAAACAAAACCGCATGGCAAGAGGGGGTATAACACAACCTCTGCTATGCGGCGATTTTTGTTATTATAGGACAGAGCACAAAGTGAAACAGCTTTTTCGTTATTTTAAAAACTTAGCGGAAAAGCTTTGTGCCACAGCCAGCTATTATAATAAAAATCGCTTTTGTTCATCAATGTACTTCTACTGCAATCGTCCACAAAACTTTCCCCCTTTATAATTTCTTTCATAATTTTTTGCTATTTTATTATAAGCATCTGCTGCTTATATTTCAACCTGTTTTTTATAATTTTTTTCTCGTATTCCGTTATTTTGTCTGATATTACAATAATATTTTAATATTATCTTTATTTTTGATGGTTTTTCAAGCATTTTCACCTGTTATCATAGTTTTTCTTAAAATATTTATTTGCTTTCTCCTAAAAAGGCAACTGCCAATGCTCCCGGACCTGCGTGAGAACCGATTACCGGTCCAATATGGTTTATCATTGTTTTTTGAATACCAAATTTTTCTTTAATAAGACCTGCCAAATAATTTGCTTCTTCTAAGCAATCACCATGTGTAATATAAATGGTATCGTTTTCTTTTAAAAAGCAACCAATATGTTCCTCCATATTCTGAACCAATGTCTGTATCGACTGCTTTCTGCCACGCACCTTCGCAATCGGAACGAGATTGCCCTCCTCATTTAATTTTAAGATTGGTTTGATTCCAATGGCTCCACCCAAAAATGCTGTTGTTTTGGACACTCTTCCACCACGATACAGGTGCTTTAAATCATCTACTGTTGCATATAAACACACATGCGGAAGCTTTTCTTGAACCCATTTAGCGGCTTCATGTAAAGAAGCACCTGCCGACCTGAGCTTTACCACCTTGTCAACAAGCATCCCCTCTGCGAGGGTTCCCACCAAAGTATCAATGACTGTAATAGTTCTATCCGGAAACTCCTCTTTTAACTCTTGTGCCGCCATCCTTGCACTGTTGCAGCTGCCGCTTACTGCCGAGGTAAGCGCCAGATGTAAAACATCCTTACCTTGCTGCAAATATTTTCTAAATTTTCTTATTGCCTGATCCGGGTTCACCTGCTGCGTTTTTGGCATAGAACCCGCCCTCATCTTTTGGTAAAATTCTTCCACTGTCTGATGATTTCCACCATCTTCCCCATAAGTTACATCATCCATTGTATAATAGAGCGAAAGAATGCCAATTTCATTTTCAGCAATAAACTCTTGCGGCAAATCTGCTGCATTTTCTGTTGTAATGACAAATTCCTGCATATTTTTATACTCCCTAAAATATTTTCATACAATATAAATTTGTTCTATTGTATCGTAAAAAGAATCAAAACGCAAGAAAAAGTGTAACATTCGTTACACTTTTTCTGATTTGCACATTTTTTACTTAAAAATATCGTTATTTTCTATATAGAAAATTTGGGGGATAAAAAATAAAATTTCACTTTTACAGGAAAAAGCAATTTTCTAACGATTTTCTCCCATAAAGAAAAGGGCCAGTGTGCCCGGACCGGAATGAGAGCCAATGGTTGGACCTACGTTGTTAATCAGAAAATCATCATATCCAAAGCTTTCCTGAATCATTTTTGCAAGATTTTGTGCATCCTCCAAACAATCGCCATGACTGATAAAAATGGTTTGCTTTTCTTCTTTGAATTTACCGATTTTTTCTTCCATCTTCTGAACCAGTGTCTGAATGGAGGCTTTTCTTCCTCTCACCTTCGTAATAGGAACCAGTTTTCCCGCTTCATCCACGTGCAGAACAGGTTTAATACCAATCATTGTGCCCAAAAGTGCCGTTGTTTTTGAAATTCTGCCGCCTCTTTGGAGATATTTTAGATCCTCTACTGTGAACAAGTGGCACATATTTTGGATATGTTCCTTTACCCATTCGGCAGTTTCTTCCAATGTTTTTCCTTGCTGCTGCATCTTTAACGCATAATCCACCAAAAGACCCTGTCCCAAAGAAGCGCAAAGGGAATCAATTACAACAATCTTTCTGTCCGGAAAATCTTCCATAACATTTTCTGCTGCAAGTCTGGCTGCATTTGCAGTTCCGCTCAATCCCGAAGAAAAAGCAATGTGCAGTAAGTCTTTTCCCTGTTGCATTATTTCACGAAAAATTTTTTCGGTGTCCTCGATGCTTGCTTGTTGAGTTTTTGTTTCAGAACCCGAACGCATTTTATCATAAAAATCCTTTAGTTCGTCTGCATTTGGGCAGCCGTTGCTGCCGGAAATTCCATCTATGCTATAAAACAAAGTTACCAACGGAAGATGATGCTGCTGAACATATTCAAGTGGGAAATCACACGAAGTATCTGACGAAATAATATAATCTGCCATAAGAAACTTCTCCTCTCTGTATTATATCTTTTATCTATTATACCCTATCCGAATAATTGATTCAATTACTTTCTTTGAATTTAACGAATCTGTATTCAGCTTCTTGCTTATTTTTAACAATTTATTTTCTTTATAAAAAATTATAAAATCTCCTGTCTTTTTTTATCTCATTCTTCATGTTATACTGAAGATAAGAGATCAAAGGGGGATGACTTTTGATGACCAGAGAGGAAATTTATTCTTCCATTTATACACATGAAGAAATCTACCGACCACCACAAGAAGAGGGCAGCGCTTGCCTGGAGGTTGCTTTAGGGTGCAGCTGGGGAAAATGTTTATTCTGCGATTTTGCCAAAGACAAATTCTGTATCCATCCTATAGCACAAATTGAATGGAATCTTCGTATGCTGGGTCGCTTAGAGCCGGAAAAAACAAGATTGTTTTTGCTGGGTGAAAATGCTTTTACCATGAGCTTTGAGCAGCTCAAAAAGATTATTGAATTAACCCATACTTTCATGCCTAATATTAAAGAATTTGCTATGTATGCACGCATCGACGATGTCCTGAAAAAAACACCGGAAGAGCTTTATCAGTTAAAGGAAATGGGCGTCTGTGACTTACATATCGGTGTTGAATCCGGAAGCGACCCAATCCTTTTAATGATGAATAAAGGAGTTTCTTCTTTTGATATGATACAGGCATTTAAAATGCTGGATGCTGCCGGAATCGGATATTATATCACCATTATTCTCGGACTGGGCGGTAAAAATTATCGAAACCTTCATGCTTTGGAAACTGCCCGCCTATTAAACCGTCTTCATCCCAAATGCATCTGGGCTTTAAAGCTGAAAGTTTGGGAAAATACTCCTTTAGAAAAAATGGTGAAAAAAGGTGAATTTACCCCTATGACTGACTGGGAAATTTTGTTGGAAGAAAGAATTCTTCTGGAGTCACTCACTTTAGAGGATTGCTTTTATATGGACACTACTGTTTTAAACCGATTTACTATTCAAGGGTTTCTTCCATCCGGAAAAGAGCTTATGCTTCAAACAATTAACCGACTTTTGGGATAATTTATTTTTTATCCTGACTTTTCTCTTAAAGGCTATCATACATTATATGAAACAGTCACCCATTTGGATGACTGTTTTTTATTTTAAAAAAATTCCTATTTTTTGTAGAAGGCTACAAAGTTAGAGATTTTTTGTCGATATATGTCGAAATTTCCTTTATTTTCTGATACAATTATAATCACATTGATTCTGAGGAGGAATTTTTGTGAAACTTATTTCTATATTTTTTTCCGCTTTAGTTTGTGTACTTACACTTTCTGTCTGCTCTTTTGCAGAATCTTTTTCAGATTTTTGCGATTCAGACAAGCCTTCCGTCAGCCGAACTCTACACAATCTAAGTGATGTTTCCGATCGTCTTACAAACGATCATCAATTTCCCCTGGAAGATAAAACTGCCCTTTCTGTGACAGATTTTGGTGATTACGGAGAAATTACCTATGCAGTAGAACAGGTCGATGAAGTTACAGTTTCCCTTTATCGTTACCTTTCCTCCTTTGCTGTTAAAGGAGATGACAATGTTTTGCGTTATAACATTCTTCCTGACAGCGATACAGAAAATTTTAAACTGCTTCCCCTTTTATTAAACGAAAACGACGATGCCGTTTATTGTCTGGATAACGATACCTATTATCGGCTCTGCTATGACGAATCTTCCGGAAATTACACCTTTATTCCGGAAAGTTCCGACCCCGAGGTAAAACTGATTCCTTACGGATTGGATATTCAAGAATCTTTTGATGGAGCTGTTTTTCAATCTATCCCAACAGAGCGAATCTATACCGAGAGCCATGTTTTTGGCTCCGGCGATATTTTATTTGACGAAGTTTTTCACGCAAATCTTTCCCCTTCTTGCCGATATCTCAAAATACGAATAAAACAATTCTCTAAAATTGCTACCTGTTCATCTGAAAATCTTACCGGAACAATGGGAATCAACCTTTCTAATCCAACCATGCTGCATGATGTCACTGTAAAAGGTCCTGAAAAACCATTAAATCCCGGAGGAAACTCCTCTTTACCCAATCATTCCGAAAATACATTTTTGGGCGATAAGGATAAGTATAACAATACTAAAAAATCAAGCTCTTCTTCCTCTAAATCAACATCTGCAAAACTGCCTGATAATAAATTTTCTAACAGTACCTCTTCAAGTGTTGAAAGTTCCACCTCTACCACCACAAAAGATTCTAACAACAATAGTACAAGCTACACCACCAACAACTATTATTTTAACCTTTCTCCCGAAACAGCCTCTGCTTTAGAGCAGCTGCTGAAAGAAGGAAAATTTCCCACTGACATAAACCTTCCAAAAGAGGGGCAGACGGAAAACGGAACTGTTTCTGTTATATATGATGAATCTCTTACAATCGGAGGTTCTGATTCTTCTGCCACTCCCGTAAAAACTCCAAATTCTTCATCAACTAATCCTAAAAATCTTGTTAACGAGAATAAAAATATCCTTTATCTTCTCATCTTTGGCATTGCTGCCATTATTGTTTTGCAAGTCATCATTATTTTAAAACCACGTAAATCCACTCCTCCTGATAACAAATCTCCTGATGATGACTTTGAAGATGAGATTTAAACTTTCGTTAAAAAAATCTCCGACTACCTATTATAGTCGGAGATTTTTTCTTTATTTTAAACTGCTTTATTCCTCATAAACAATAGCGTCATGGTCTGGATTATGTTCACCAAACTGATAATCGTTTCCCGGAATAACTGCATTCAGAACGATACCCGAAATTGCTGCTATTGCCAATCCTGACAGATTGATCGTCACCATTTCGGTAATGTGAATGGTCAAACCACCAATCGAGTTAAATCCAAGCGCACTGACAAGGATAACTGCGGCAATAATCAGATTTCTGCTCTGTGTAAAGTCTACTTTGTTCTCTACTACATTACGAATACCAATTGCAGAAATCATACCATACAACATAAAGGATACACCACCGATAATTGCCGGAGGTACTGTTTCAATCGCTGCACCGAACTTTGGAAAGAAGGAAAGGATAATTGCAACCAAAGCGGCAATTCTCATAACTCTTGGGTCATACACTTTTGTCAAAGCCAATACACCGGTATTCTCACCATAAGTGGTATTTGCAGGACCTCCACCTAATGCGGACAGGCTGGTTGCAAGACCGTCACCCAACAAGGTACGATGCAATCCAGGATCATTCAGATAATTTTTTCCGGTAGTTGCACTAATAGCAGCCATATCACCGATATGTTCCATCATCGTTGCAAGAGCAATCGGCATAATCGTAACCACTGCACTAAAGCTGAATTTTGGCAGAGAGAGCGGAGCCATTGAAAAAACGTTTGCAGAAGAAATTGCATCAAAGTTAACTTCTCCCATAAATACAGCTACCACATATGAAACTAAAATACCTAACAAGATTGGTACAATTTTTACCATACCTTTGCCCCAAATATTGCAGATGATAATAACAGCCAGTGCAATCATGGCAAGCAGCCAATTTTGGCTGGCATTATTGATTGCAGTCGGAGCTAAAATCAAACCAATGGAAATAATAATGGGACCTGTTACAACTGGTGGAAAGAACCTCATGATTCGACGAATACCGAAAACAGAAATCAGCCCCGACATCAGCACATATACAAGACCTGCTATTAGTACACCGCCACAAGCATATGGCAGCAGCTCTGTATTAGCAGCCCCATCCGCAAGTCTTGGAGCTACCGCAGAATATCCTCCCAAAAAAGCAAAGGAAGATCCTAAAAATGCCGGCACTTTTCCTTTTGTAATTAAGTGGAAAAGCAAGGTACCTAAACCAGCCATCAACAGGGTGGTTGATACACTTAGACCAGTCAAAATCGGAACCAGTACCGTTGCACCAAACATTGCAAAGGTATGCTGAACACCCAATAACAGCATTTTGGGCACACCCAGCTGGCGAGCATCATACAGACCAACTTCGCCCACCTTAATTGGATTTTTCTTTTCACTCATGAATCAAAAACCTCCTCGAATCAAAAACCTTATATCACTTTCATTCGCCTTAAATATTGTATCAAATTATGTAGAACAGGGCAATGAGGTGTTTGAACAAAATTAAACCTTTTCAACTTTCTTTTTTAGGAAGATTGGTTTTAATTTTTATCTAAAGACTTTGAAGATGCTAAAAAGATATTCCTCATAAAACAAAATCACCCTTTCCAGCACAGCCGAAAAGGGTGATTTTAAATATATTAAAATTAACGAACAATAATGTATCCAAGATAAACAGCATAAATACCGATAAAAACAGCAGCCTTAAGGCGGGTCATCTTGTCATTTATCTTTGCAAGGATAAAGATAAACAATGCGACCGCAATCAGAAAAACAACATCAATGATATTTTCTGAGATAACTGAGATTGGTGTGAGCGAACCGGAAACACCCAGAATAAACAAGATATTCATAATGTTAGAACCGATAGCATTACCAAGTGAAAGACCGCTTTCACCCTTTTTAGCCGCTACAATGCTTGTTACAAGTTCCGGCAAAGAAGTTCCGATAGAAACGATTGTCAAACCAATCAATGTGTCGCTCATTCCCCACTGATGAGCAATACCGGTAGCACTGTCTACTACAAACTTTCCTCCCAGAATAATAGTGATCACTCCACCTACAATAAAAATTAAACTTTTATTGAGCGGCAAAACTTCACCTATGTCTTCGGTGGTTCTGTTCTTCATGGCAGAGCGGGTTAAGATTGCCAGAAATGCCATCAGTCCCAGAATCAGCAATGTGCCGTCTATCCGTGATAAAATGCCATCCAACATAAAAACAAGAAGAGCAACAGAAACCAAAATATTGATTAGCAAATCTCTCTTAATAATGTCCCTGTCCATAATAAATGGAGCAATAAAGGCAGAACAGCCTACAACCACCAATGTGTTAAAAATATTAGAACCCACAACATTGGATAATGCAAGTTCATTGTTACCCACAATACCTGCGGTGATACTGACACTTGCTTCTGGCAAACTTGTTCCTAATGCCACAATGGTTAAACCAATAATGACAGACGGAACTTTCATAATTTTAGCAACCGATGAACTTCCGTCCACAAAAAAATCTGCCCCTTTAATCAGAAAAAACATACCTACAATCAAAAACAGATACTCCATTTTTTTACCCTATCCTTTTTTCATTTTGATACAACAAAAAATCAATCTTTCTTCTATTTATGATAAAAGTGTCTTTTGATTTTTATTATTTTTACATTTTATATTCTATCTGATAACATAAATATTGTCAAACGATATGGAAAAAAATATCATGATATACCCTAATTTTGTTATATCCTCTTAACATCTAGCTCATTAGGTACAGATGCTCACCATCAATAAGCTGTACCAGATTCATTTAAAATAAAAGTTTTATTTTCTGTTATAATTTTAGTACTGTTGTGTAGCGTGGTAAAAGCATAATCAGTGTCAATTATCACTATTTTAGTGTATAGTTAATTGAATAACAATTTCATTTTACCTTAAAGTTTTCTCTGGTATTATAAAAGTACTAAGAAAGCTGAGTATAAAAGTCAATCTAGTGATACAAGAAAAAAGAAATTGTCTTTGATGCAAAAACACACTGCATATTTTTAAGCATATCCACCTTAATTGTTAAAGAAGATAAGTCGTTAGAAGGTATTTTACCATCTGCTCTGATTTTTAAACCATTATAGATAAGATAAATAACAAAAAGTCGGTATGCAGCCTGTAAAGAGGTGAGCATATCGACTTTTCTTATTAGGTTTTCCAAAAAACAGAACTTCTATTTAATGCACAACTTTATTAAGTAAACTGTCCGATTAAAGCTCTGTCAATATTCGTATAAAAATACCGTTGCTCTTTGGCTTAAAAAAGTATATAAATTGCCAGAAAATCAGAATCTTTCTTGGAGCCGAAAAATTTAAAATATCAGTGTGATTATGATTGATATATCTTTTTCTGTTTATATATACCTACTACTCCCTTATCTTTGATTCACGTCTGGCGATTATTACCTGTACCTGATAGATAATGGCAGGAATCAAAGAAATAAAAGCAAGCATTCCAAATATAATAGAAGAATTTGTTATTGTGAAAATCGCAAAGATAAAAGCTATTAAGAGCCATGGATTACGTAAGACAGAATAGTATTTTTCCTTATCCTCATAAGAAGTATGCAGTTCAAACGCTTTTCCATCGTTTTCCTTTTCTACAATTAGCAATTCCCGATTAAAGGTTGTGTTGTTCGTTGCAATACGACCGCCCTTCTCAGCCCATGGTCTCCAGCGCACCTTACCAATAGAGTAATTGAGATTGATATTCTTGTAAAATACTTTGTAGCCCATATCTTCCAAAAAGTTATAATAATCCTTTGCATCATCCTTTGATTTCTGGGCAATAAAATCTACACAATACTTTACTTGATTCGGTTTACACTGTTCAAATTCATACAACATCTTCTCCGTCCGAATGAGGCGATACCCTTTTTCAGACATTTTGTTCAGCCAGTTTGTCTGTGCGGTTAATAATCCACCAAAAAAGCGATAACATTTTTTACTCATACAGTACCTCCAACAATCCCACTTGCAACATTTACAAGTTCATTAAGGCGTATTAGTTCTTTTTCAGCTATTTCTTTTCCCAATGCAGTAATGATATATTCTTTCTTTCTGCCTTTGGCATCATCGCAAGGCTGAATCCAGCCCTTTTCCTGCAAAGAATTTAATGCCCCATACAAGGTTCCCGCTCCCAATAACAGCCTTCCTCCTGTGTTTTTTTCAATAAATTGCATGACAGCATATCCGTGCTTTGGTGTATATAAGGACAATAAAATATAAAACGTTACTTCTGTAAGAGCACCACCCTTGGCATTATCCCGCATGGTTTCAACCTCCTTATTACGGTTACTGTAATAAATATATCACTAACCGTAATA
>JAHHTY010000032.1 GCA_020024325.1 Negativibacillus sp. | reverse complement strand
CACCAATCTTTCAAACGAAAACACAGTGTCGGAGGACGGTGGGGAAGAGATGACTTCTACATTTTCCACATTTTGCGGAGGTATATTCAGTGCAGGAAACAGAGAATAGATGCTCAGTGCACAGGGAACAGAAAAAGGAAGCAACAGCCGCAGAAGAACCACAGCCCATAAAGCAAGGAAGGTTTTCTTTGGCAGATGTTCGATGGTTAGTGTACGCACAATGATAATAGCAACAATCATCAGCGCGGCAGAGATGCTCATTTGCAGCAAGCTCATAAAATCACCGTGCCTTTCACAAAATTACTCTTCAAAAGAGCCTACAATTTTTTTCAAATCATCAATCTGGTTTTTACTGAGTTTTTTTCTTCCCAGCAATGCAGAAAAAAGTTTGTCCGCAGAACCATCATAAACTTTGTTGATAAGCTCGTCTGTTTCGGCAGCTTGCACCATCTCTTTTGGAATCAGTGCATGGCACATAAAGTGGGGTTCCGAACGTTCAATTGCCCCTTTTTTAATACAGCGTTTAATCAGGGTATAGGTTGTGTTCATGTTCCACCCGATTGATTCTTTAAGGACATCGGAAATATATTTTGCGGTGCAGTCGCCCTCTTTCCAAAGAACGTCCATAACCTTTAATTCCGAATCAAACAGTTTTATATCCATTATCATTTCTCCTTTCACAAGACTGGAGTAGTTTCTGTAATTACACACTACCACAGTCTTGTATAAAAGTCAATACACGACTGCGGTAGTTTAACAAATCTATTTTGTTTTCAGCAAAAATAAACAAAGATGAGAAGAAAATCTTGACAACAGAAAAAGAGATGATATAATAGGTAAAGATATGTGTCAAGACACATGTTATAAAACAGGAGAATGAGGTTTGGAGGACGTTCGTTATGAAAAGAACAAAAACATTTAATCTGGCATTAACAGGAATGTTAATTGCAATCGGAATTGTAATCCCGATGTTTTCACCAATCAAGGTAATCATTGAGCCTGCATCGTTTACTTTAGCAAGCCATGTACCGATTTTTATCGCAATGTTTATCTCCCCAACTATGGCGGCTGCGGTATCTTTGGGAACAACATTAGGCTTTTTCCTGGGTGGCTTTCCACTCACAGTTGTACTGCGTGCGCTCACTCATGTAATTTTCTCTGTATTAGGTGCAATTTATTTGAAAAAACACGGCTCCGATGCGATAGAATCTGTTAAAAAATCACTTCCACTTTCCTTTGTTCTTGCAGTTATTCATGCTACTTGCGAGGTTTTGGTTGTGCTTCCGTTCTACATCAACGGTTCTATGCCGCAGGCTAACTATGACAAAGGTTTCTTTATTTCCATTTTCCTGCTGGTTGGAATTGGCTCTGTAATACACAGTATGTTTGACTTTACATTATCCCTTTGGTTGTGCAAACCGATTCAGGCTGTTTATGGAAAACTTGGTCAGCAGATGCATGCCTAACAATAAAAATTTCGGCTCAATATAAAAGTTATATTTAATTGAGTAAATAAAAAAATCTCCTGTTATGCCTTATAACAGGAGATTTTTTGTTGTCTGTTTCTTCAAAGAAACAGTTTCACTTTACTTATTAGGGAAGCGGCAGTTTTGGAAAAATAGCCTTCCGTCTGTTCCGCGTTTGAGAGTGACGCTAACAATATTGTTGCTGTGTTCAATATAATCTTTCATCTGGGCGTCATTTTCGAATGCGGGCTGATCCCATGCAAAGAATCCGTTCATCGATTCAAAAAGATACAAAATATCGGCTTTTATTATCCCATCTGTTTCTTGATAGTCCTTTACAATAGGATATATGTCGTAGCCTCCATCGGAATGCGGTGGAGTGATAACCCCTTCTTCCGGGAAATAGTGATAACCTAAATCCTCGGCTCGGGACAAATCTACCTGAAAATCGTCACCTAACAGATATTGAATATTTTTTTCCACATGGTTGGCAATGGTAAATTCTGTTTCGTAAAATCCCATTTTGGAATAGAGAGCATCGCTGATTTTTTGTAATTGCGGGAGATGTATGATATCAGGGTTAGCATCATCCCTGATGGAATATTTAGTGCTGTTAAAGATTCCGTGAAAAACAAGCCTGCCCATATCCAACTCTTCTGGAGAAGAGGCAGAGCCTTCCAGCTTTCCTAAGAATGACAGATATTTTGCAATTTCCAGCTGATTGTCATCCATAGTAATCCCGAAACTGTTTTGATAACGTTCCTTTGATGCTTTCATATAAACGTCAGAAATTCCCTGATAAGGAATTTCATTGATGACTTTCTGTAAATCCTCTGTATTTTGTTCTGCTAAGTTAAATGGAGAAGGTTGATAATTTACCCCACCCAGAATATTTTTATCTCCGTTCAGAGAAAAACAGATGGATTCACAAAGATTGTTGCGGAAAAAGGTTGTTGCCACAGTATTTTGTAATTCAAAAAGCTGATGCTTATCATACTGTTCTATCAACTTTTCCTCAAAGTCGATGGTGAGATTAGACTTCTCTAATGTTATCGACTGAACCGGCAGAGGCTCTTTTATGAAAGAAAAAACGGAAGCTGCCGCATCTAAAGCAGCAAGATAGTTTTGTTTTCCATCCGATAAATCTACTTTTTCGTGGGAATATGTTTGTCCGTCCTCCCAAAAACGATATACATCCAGTGTGGTTATCGGGGTTGCGATTCCTTCCCCAAAATCAGGAGAGGTAATTCGAGATTCTTGCTGTAAAGCTTCTGTGGGGAGATTTGTTTGGTTTGATAAATTGTTTTCAGATTCTGCTGCGTTTTGTTCTGTTTTTTCTAAAGTTTGCTGTGGAGCAGGTCTACTTGATTCTTGGTTGGTGCAGGAAGTACAGACTGCTATAAGGGATATTGCAAAAAAACAAATTAAAAATTTTTTCATAGATGGATTCCCCCTTGTTTGTAGAAAGATGCATCAATTACTTATATTATAATGATTTTTGTAGGAAATACAATATAATTTTTTGTACAAAAAAAGGGCAAACATTTTATTGTGTTTGCCCTTAAAAATTTTCTTGTTTTTTGCGATTTTAAATTATTCCTCAAAACTGCGGTTTTCCAAAGCAATCAAACGCTCGGCAGCACCTTCGAGATATTCGACAGGCATCTGGTCAATCTTACCCTCATCGCACAGTGCAGCAAGGTTTGGGTCGATTGGAATTCTGCCCAGAATTTCAAGACCGGTTTCTTTAGCAACTTCTTCCAGTTTGCTCTTGCCAAAGATGTTAATCTTCTTTTTGCAGTCTGGGCAAACCAGATAGCTCATGTTTTCTACAATACCCACAACAGGAATGTTCATCATCTGAGCCATCTTACAAGCTTTCTTCACAATCATGGATACCAAATCTTGAGGGGAAGTAACGATGACAATTCCGTCAACAGGGATAGACTGGAATACAGTCAAAGGAACATCTCCTGTGCCCGGTGGCATATCGATAAACATATAGTCTACCTCTCCCCAAACAACGTCGCTCCAAAACTGTTTTACAGTGCCTGCAATGACAGGACCTCTCCAAACAACAGGGTCGTCGGTGTGTTCCAAAAGAAGGTTTACCGACATAACTTCCATGCCGTTGTTGGTTAAACGTGGATCGATGCCCAGTTCGGTACCTTGTGCACGACCGGTAATGCCGAACATCTTTGGAATGGATGGACCGGTGATATCTGCATCCAGAATAGCAGTGGCAAAGCCGCGACGCTGCATCATGGTTGCAAGGGAAGCAGTAACCATAGATTTACCTACGCCACCTTTACCGCTGACAACACCGATTACTTTTTTAATATGGCTAAGGCTGTTAGCAGGCTCCAAAAGACTTTTTGGTTTGGAGCAGGAGCCATGGCTCGAACAGGAAGAACAGTTGCCGGAACAGCTGGATTCTTGACTCATTTGCTTCATCTCCTAAAATGATTTACGGTAAAGACCGTTCAAATAGAACGTAGGTCAGTACTCATTTTATTATACACTTTTTTTGTCGGATTAGCAAGGGATAGATAAAATAGATTGACTTTCTACAAAAAGGACTTAATAAAAAAGAACAAATCCCCGCAAAAGAAAAAAGGTCTTGTCTGTGAAGGAAAAATTGCATATAATGGAAATAATGAAGGATACACACAGAAAGGTGTACGAATATCAAGAAGGGAAGAGAAATAATGAAACATATCCTGCTGATTGCAACCGGCGGAACCATTGCTTCCAAAACAACAGAGAACGGTCTTGCACCGCAAATTTCTTCGGAAGAAATGTTGGACTATGTTCCTGCTGCAAGAAAGTTTTGCACCATTGACGCTGTGCAGATTTTAAATATCGACTCCACCAATATTCAGCCGGAGCATTGGCTGCTGATGGCAAAAACGGTGAAGGACAATTATGATAAGTACGACGGATTTGTTATCTGCCACGGAACAGATACTATGGCATACACTTCCTCGGCACTGTCTTACCTGATTCAAAATTCTCCAAAGCCGGTTATCATTACCGGAGCACAAAAACCAATTTCAATGGAGATTACCGATGCAAAAACAAATTTGCTGGATTCGCTGCGTTTTGCAGCCTGCCCGGATGCGCATGGGGTCAGCATTGTGTTTAACGGTAAAGTCATTGCAGGCACTCGTGCAAGAAAGGTACATTCCAAGAGCTTTAATGCGTTTGACAGCATCAATTTTCCGGTTCTTGCAACCATCCGTGATGACCGCATTGTACATTATGTTAAAGAAAATTGCCCATGTTCCTATCCGGCATTTTACATCGACCTTAAACCAAAGGTTTTTGTTTTAAAATTGATTCCGGGCATGGAGCCAAGTTTGCTGCCATGGATTGGTGAGCATTATGATGCTGTAATTATCGAAAGCTATGGTGTGGGAGGCATCCCAAGCGACGAGCATCGTGATTTCCTAAAAGAAGTGGACAAGCTGATTGCAAATGGAAAAATTGTTGTTATGAGCACACAGGTTATGTACGAAGGTAGCGATATGGCAGTGTATGAGGTGGGTCATGTGGCAAAAGAGCGTTATGGTTTAATTGAATCGTACGATATGACATTGGAAGCAACCGTAACAAAACTGATGTGGATTATGTCGCAGACCGGTGAACCGCAAAAAATTAAGGCAATGTTCTACACCACCATCAATCATGATATTTTGTTCCAATAAAATGGGGCAAAAATCATGGATATTTGTGAAGGGGATTTTATGGAAGAATCAAACAGGTGCAG
Organism: Negativibacillus sp.; assembly: GCA_020024325.1. Lineage (GTDB taxonomy): Bacteria > Bacillota > Clostridia > Oscillospirales > Ruminococcaceae > Negativibacillus. The sequence goes on along the minus strand of JAHHTY010000032.1, from coordinate 19,421 downwards.
CCTTTGCCCAAGAAAATGCGGTGTTGACAGAACAAGGCAAACAGGTTACTGCAAAGTAGGAAATCATGTTAAACTGGCACGTGCAGCGCTGCATTTTTGGGAGGAACCTTGCATCAGCGGGGAGGAAGGCTCAGGAACGGTATTCTTTTCGGGTTGTTCGTTGGGCTGTGTTTTTTGCCAAAACAATTCTATCAGTGTACAGGGATTCGGAAAAGAAATCAGCATCGAGCGTTTGGCAGAAATCTTTTTAGAGCTTCAGCAGCAGGGAGCAAATAACATCAACCTTGTAACGGGCGGACATTTTGTTCCGCACATTGTGCAGGCGTTGGATTTGGTAAAAGGTAAGCTGAAAATTCCCGTGGTTTATAACAGCAGTGGGTATGAAACGGTTGAAACTTTGCGTCAGCTTGAGGGTTATATCGATATTTATCTGCCGGACATCAAGTATTTTTCTTCTCAACGCTCTAAACGCTACTCAAATGCAGCCGACTATTTTCAGGTTGCATCACAGGCGGTGCAGGAGATGTTCCGCCAAGTGGGTGCGGCAGAATTTGACGAGCGGGGAATAATGAAAAAAGGTATGATTGTTCGCCATATGGTGATGCCGCAAGGTGTTGAGGACAGCAAGGACATCTTGACGTGGATTGCAGAAAATCTTCCTCTGGATGAAATTTTAGTCAGCGTGATGAGCCAGTATACACCGTTTTATAAAAGTGCAGACTATCCGGAAATTAACCGACGTTTGACACAGGAAGAATACGATAAGGTGCTGGATTGGCTGGACTGTATGGGTATTGAGAATGGTTTTGTGCAGGAATTAAGCTCTGCTAAAGAAGAATACACTCCTGATTTTTCTTTGCAAGGAGTATAGCTTTAAAAGATACAACAAAGTTTGCTGCTTTGCGGCAAACTGCCACTGAATGCAGAAAGCGGATTCCATTAGACAGTTCTAGGCTTATCTAAAAAAGACAGTATTTAACAAAAAACCATCAGTCAATGGACTGATGGTTTTTATTTTGTCGGCGCATCTTTTGCGCAGTAATCATGTCAAAGCAGGTTAATATACGAATACGCTCATCACAAATGGAGTATCGAACGAAGTGGGACTGCTTAATTAACTCCATGCCTAATTTAAAAACATGAAATTTTAAATTAGGGAATCTAAGCAGAAAAGATAACAGCATGACTTTAGTTTAAAAGAAAAAGGAGAATCCATTACGGATTCTCCTTTGGTCGGAGTAGCGGGACTTGAACCCACGGCCTCTTGGTCCCGAACCAAGCACGCTACCAAACTGCGCTATACCCCGAGATAGTACAAATCCCAATCCGTGTGGATTGGGATTTGATGGCTGCCCGACTAGGATTTGAACCCAGACAAACAGAGTCAGAGTCTGTCGTGCTACCCTTACACAATCGGGCAATAAAATGTGTGAAGTTATCTTGTTTGTGACAACGTATATTATTATACTCGTTTTAAGAAAAAAGTCAAGGGCTTTTTTATATATTTTAAAAATATTTTTTTATATGGGAATTTTAAGAAAGCAGAAAGAATATTTCATGAAAAAAGTGTAAAAATATATTAGAAGCCCTTGCAATAACACTAATTTAGTGTATGATAAGGGTGTACAAACAATCACAATAAAAACGCCTTTTCAGGTGTGACTTTAAGGATATGAGTTATCCAAAGTTTTAAGGAGGAATTATAATGGCAGTATTACATCTAAATTCTGATAGTTTTGATAAGACCGTTTCCGGCGGCAAAGTAATGGTGGATTTTTGGGCACCATGGTGTATGCCATGTCAGTCCTTGCTTCCTGTGATTGATGAGCTGGACGGAGAACTTGACGGTAAAGCAGTAGTTGCAAAGGTTAATGTGGATGAAAACAAACCCATAGCACAGAAGTTCCGTGTTATGAGCATTCCGACTGTCATCTTCTTTGTGGACGGTGTGGAAAAAGAAAGACTGATTGGTGTATATCCAAAAGAAAAATATATTGAAACCATTAACAATCTGTAATCAACAAAACCACCCTTTCGGTGGCTGAAGGTAAAAAATGAAAAGATAGCTGTTCCAAACCTGCTTTGCAGAAGTTTGGGGCAGCTGTTTTTGTTTGCCTTGTTTTTGTAATATACATTTACCTCTGTTACCCCCCCCCTTTTTATTTTTGGGGTTGTTTGCTATAATAGAGAGTGTACAAAAGCGTTTGCATCAGGCAGTATCAAATATATGAATGTAACGGATAAAGAGAAGATGAAATATGATAGAACAGTATAATTTGCCGGTGTTATTTACAGAAGAAGAGCGTAGACGTTATGCGGAATGGGGAATAAAAAAATCAAAAATATTTATGCCCTTTTGTGTCATTGTAATATTGATGAATTTTCTGGTAATAGTTGGTACATTTTTATATTTTTTAAAAGCGAGGGATAGGTTTTCTCCTTTTAGTCTGTATCTGTATACAAGGGGGAAAATCGTTTCAGGTTTTTCATATGGCATTGCAACTTTACTCCCTTTTCTTATTCTAAAACCGCTGGAGTGGATATTTGACAAAATTTTTAAAAAGCCAAAAGATCCGAAAATGCTTTGTTTAAAACCAACGATAAAAGGAGTTCAGTATGAATTGATCCGCAAGAACAACGTTTTATTGAAAGGAATTTTGTCGTGGGAAGAGTGGAAGACAGTGGTTTATCCAGATACAAATCAGATTTGGATTCAGGATCAATGTCTGGAAATTCAGGCAAATACAATTGAAACCATCTATCCACAAAACTACCGGAGAAAGTGGATGGATTATCCGGAAGAAAAAATTATAGGGACTATCAATCTTGGAAAAATCCAAAAGAATATGGAGGGATATTTGGCTTCTTTGGAAGAACAAAAAAGAGAAAAAGAGTGGCAGGAACAAATGAAAATGAGGGATGAATTGGATAGATAAATTCATCTGTCGTTATCAGGAAAAAACTTTATATTTTGATCGGTTAATGATAAAAGCAATTTTCCTTGCATAAATCTGTGGTTTGTGCAGGGGAAATTGCTTTTTTAATGACTTGAAAATGACTTGACAAGTATATCGAATCTCGATATACTTAATATAACGAAATACGATATATCGCGGTGTGATAGTTAGGAGAAACTATGGAAGAAAGAATTCGACGCATTTATGTTCCTATGACTGAAACCGGTTTTTATATTTTGTTTTGTCTGCAAACACCGCAGCATGGGTATGGCATCGGTCAGCAGGTAAAAGAAATAACCGGAAATGCTGTTTGTATCAGTCCGGGAACCATGTACGGAACCCTTTCCAAAATGGAAAAGGATGGACTGATTACCTTTTACGCAGAGAAAGAAAAGCGAAAACTTTATCAGATTACCCCTTTGGGGAAAGAAATCTTAGAGCTTGAAATTAGCAGAATAGAACGCTTATACAAAAACAGCAAAGGAGAGAGTGTGCATGAATAAAACAAAACTGCGTTTTTTTACAATAGCAGATTACGAGGAAGAAGAAATCTGGCTTCGTGAACAGCATAAAAACGGTTTGCGTCTTATTAGAATGATTCCCCCGTGCTTCTTCATATTTGAAGAATGTACACCCGAAGATGTTGTGTATCGTCTGGATTATAAAAACGGAAGTCAAAACAGAGATTATATGCAGATGTTTTGCGACTATGGATGGGAGTATTTTGCTCACTGTGTCGGATGGATGTATTTTCGGAAACCGGCATCGGAAATACAGGTCGAGAATGATGGAGAAATCTTTTCGGATGAACAATCCAAAATTGATATGATTCAGTATGTAATCAAAACCCGTATGCTCCCGGTATTTGTTGTTTTTTTATGCTGTGTGTTTCCGAACTGGCTGAAAGCTGTCAGCGGAAAATTGGATGTTATGGGAATTTTTTTTGGCAGTTTCTTTTCTGTTTTGATGGTTCTTTATCTATACTTACTGATTCATTGCGGAAGAAAGCTTAGGAAACTTAAAAACAAATATATGCGGCAATAGTGTTGTCGATAAAAAAGATTGATAAACGAATTTATATAGCAGAAAAAAACTCTCGATGTCACTTTTTAATGACATCGGGAGTTTTTTTATAAAACGTTTTAAAAGATATTTCCCGGGAAAGAATTATTTTCCAAGGATGGGGAATAATAAAAGGAATGATGACCTTGTTTGCAAAAAAGAAAAAGGAGTGATGTCATGATACCGGTGATTCTGTTGGGAGAGTGTCAAGATTGTGTTATCAGCAACACATTGCAAAGGGTGTTGAATGACCGATGCACCGTACTTTCTTCGGAAAAATTTTACAGCAGAAACAATGCACAGGTTTTGCTGGCAGATTTGCCGAAACTTCAGAATATAGATGCAGGAAACGGACTTGTTGTACTAAAGGAAAGTTTTTGCAGTAAATTTTATCCTGAACATTTGCTTCACGCATCCTGTATTTATTCTTCACATATGCCGTCCGCAATGGAGTTTGTGCAGCGGTGCGGGCTGCCATCGGTCAGCTGTGGGGGTCAGTTTGACACTCTTGTTTTATCCAGTACCAGGGAACAGACGGTGGTAACATTACAACATGATCTTAAACGATGGGATGGAACACAGGTTGTAGCAGGGGATTTTGCTGTGCATCTGGCACAGCAGTTAAATGCTTATGAAACGCTTGCCTGTACCGCAGTGATGTTGATGCTGGGTTTTGAAAACTGTCTTTGTGAAAAATAATTTTATCAACTTTTCCAAAAACATCCTTTGATAATTCTTGCTCTCGGTGCCATACTATTACTGCAAACGCGAAAAGCGGTTTTAAACAGGCAAAGCCGCACGAAAACAATTGATGATAAATGAAGGAGTGTATTTTTAAATGTCTAATTCCAACAAAAATAATACCAGCAACAATAGATTGGTTGTTCCGGAAGCACAGGCTGCAATGAACAAATTTAAAATGGAAGCAGCAAACGAAGTCGGTGTAGATCTGAAAGAAGGTTATAACGGCAACCTGACCTCCCGTGAGGCCGGTTCTGTGGGCGGTCAGATGGTTAAAAAAATGATCGAAGCTTACGAAAACTCCCTGAAATAAACCGAAAAATAAAAAGAGGAAGTCATTTGACTTCCTCTTTTTTATCCTAAACTTCTTGGATGTTTTGGATTGTTTGCAGATATTTTTCTTTGTACTGATTATACATATCGGTATAATATTCGGTTAAGCCCTGATGGAGAATACGGCGGTATTCGTGGCGGTCGATATTTCGGTTTTTGGCAGCTTCGCTAATTAAGTTCATGCCGATGTTTGCACAGTGGTCTGCAATTCTTTCGTAGTTGGAAAGAGATTCGATGTAAGGGAAAGCCGCATCTACCGAGCATTTACCCTCTTTCAGACGTTCGATGTGACGTTCCTTCAGGATTTCCTCGATTGAATCAATTACCTCCTCCAGAGGTTCAATGCTGTTTGCAATGGGAATATCACGATTTCGGAAGGAGTTGAGTGCTTTATCAACGCACTCGGAAACCGCACAGCTGAGGGTATAAATTTCTTGCAGAGCAGAGGGAGAAAACTTTCCGCCCATTTCATAAAGACGTTCGGCACATTCCTGAACGTTAATAGCATAGTCACCCATTCGTTCAAATTCGCTTTGAACCTGAAGCAGCAGCGATACCTGGCGGCTTTCTGTTTCGGTAAGCTGACCTTCTGCCAAACGAACCAGATATACACTGACGCGGTCTTCCAACTTGTCAATCAGATTTTCGGATTCACGGATTTTTTCCACCAGTTTCTGGTCGTAGTTAAAAAACAGGGTTGTTACCCGAGTTAGATTGCGGGAAGCAAGCTCACCCATTTTAAGGGCACATTGGGTTGCATGGTCAATGGCAAGACCGGGGGAACGCAGAAAACGCTCGTCCAGAGAAGCAGCAGTCAAATCGTCGCTGTCTTCGTCGCTCTCCTCGCCCTTAATGAAACGAATGGCAAGATTTTCCAACAATCCTGCAAACGGAATCAACAAGAGGGTGACGGTGATATTGAAAATAGAGTGAAAGTTTGCAATGTCATTGCTGTCGATTGCATGATCCCAAAAAGGAAAACCAATGGTGTGCTGAAAAGCATAAACTCCAATGAGGAATGCCAATGTTCCAATGATGTTAAAGCTAAGATGAACAAAGGCAGAACGCTTTGCATTTTTGGAAGCGCCGATGGATGCCATAATTGGGGTGATGCAAGTTCCGATATTTTGTCCGAGAATGATGGGAATAGCAGAAGAAAAGGTAATTTGACCGGTAGAAGTTAATGCCTGCAAAATACCGATGGAGGCAGCGGAGCTTTGGATGATAGCGGTAACAACGGCTCCTGCGATAACGCCTAAAATTGGATTGGAGAAATTTTTAAAGAGAGCTATAAATTCAGGAACTTCTTCAAGAGGAGCAACAGCATCGCTCATTTGGAACATACCAAAGAACAGGATACCAAAGCCAAGAAAAATCTGACCCATATCTTTTTGAGAAGCCTTTTTGCCAACCATGTACAGAATGATACCGATAATGGATACCAGCGGAGCCCATGAGGTCGGCTTGAGAAGGTTGATGATGAAATTATCGCTTTGAATATCCATCATACTTAAAATGTGGGCGGTAATGGTGGTGCCGATGTTTGCACCCATAATAACGCCGACAGCCTGTTTGAGCTTGATGATGTTTGCATTTACCAAACCAACAACAATAACAGTAGTTGCCGAAGAACTTTGCACCGCTGCGGTGACTAATGCACCGAAAAGTACGGCTTTAAAAATATTGTTGCTCATCTTTTCCAGTGTGCGTTCCAAACGTCCTCCGGAAACTTTTTCCAAACCATTGCCAAGAAGGCTCATACCATAAAGGAAGAACGCCAGTCCTCCCAGTACAGATACAATAATACTAAAATAGTCTGCACTGCCCATAGTTACCCTACCTTTTCTTTTTCCGGCATTCATCTGCCGTTTTAATTTTACTTCGATTTGACTGTATTTTTACATACATTTTACATAAAGACCGCACTTGCCCGTTTTCAGGACGGAAAATGACCGCTTTTGCACCTTACTAATTATTATAACATTAACATCTAAGGAATGTACAGATGAAAAAGAAGTTCAAAACAGAGATTTATTTTTCCCCCATCGGTAGGAAATTGTAGAAAATTCTCATTTTTTAAGAAAAACAAAAGTATAAACAAACCACGATAACGCTTTAGTCACCCTAAAAATAAATGTTATACAACGAAGATAAGTGGTATCTTTTATAGAAAAACAAGAAAAAAATTGCCGCAAACAGAATTTGGCAGCAATTTTCATAAATTTTATAAAATAGAAGGATAAACAAGCAGATTTGTTTGAAATACACAAAAAACAAGGCGGTTTTCATGGGAAAGCTCTGTTGTTCGGAAAAGTATATATGAGAGTATAGTTCTTAATCCTTCATATCCATGATGGATTAAAAATACAAATCAGCAAGGTGGGGGCAGGAAAAATAACAGAGAAAAAAAGAAGGAGTGCCTTGCGGTTATTCTGCAAAAAATGGCTTAACTAAAAGGAAAACAAGAATAAATCGGCAAATGTTTTTGGGATAGAACAAATGGAAAAAAGAAGATATATACAAACATAAAAAGGAAGGAAGGGAAGTTGTGTAACTTGTTCAGATTGATGTGACGATTTTATCAATTTGCTAAAATGCACAAAAATAGGTTTTTTTTGAATTTTGACAATTCGTGAATTAAATATTAACATGGTGGAGTAAGGTAACACCCGTGCGCGGTGTTATAAAATGTTATAATTATGTTATTACAGAAGGGAATGGAAACACATGGATTTAACACTCCTGGCTCCTATCGGAGCAGTACTGGCTTTGCTTTTTGCCGTTTTCCAGGCGAAAAAAGTCATGAGAGAGGATGAGGGTACAGACCTGATGAAGTCCCTGTCTCAAAAAATCCGTACAGGTGCAGATGCTTACCTGAAAAGACAGTACAAGAGCGTAGCTGTTGTATTTGTTGCTTTGGTAATTATCTTCACCGTCCTGGCTTTCTTTGGTCAGGTAAATAAATTTGTACCGGTTGCTTTTGTAACAGGCGGTGTATTCTCCGCTCTGTCCGGCTACTTTGGTATGAAGATTGCAACTGCTGCTAACGCAAGAACTGCTAACGCAGCTCACCACAGCCTGAACAAAGGTCTGAAAGTTGCTTTCTCCGCAGGTTCCGTTATGGGCTTTACTGTAGTAGGTCTGGGTCTGTTGGATACTTCTATCTGGTTCTACATCCTGAAAATGGTTTACGGTGACAATGCACAGGCAATTGCTTCCGCACTGGTTACCTTTGGTATGGGTGCTTCCACCATGGCTTTGTTTGCACGTGTAGGCGGCGGTATCTTCACAAAAGCTGCTGACGTTGGTGCTGACCTGGTTGGTAAAGTTGAAGCAGGCATCCCAGAAGATGACCCGAGAAACCCTGCTGTTATCGCTGACAACGTAGGCGACAACGTAGGTGACGTTGCCGGCATGGGCGCTGACCTGTATGAATCTTATGCAGGTGCAAGACTGTCCTCTATGGCTCTGGGCGTTTCCGCAGGTCTTGGCTTTAAAGGCATGATGATCCCAATGGCTCTGTGTGCTCTGGGTATCTTTGCTTCCATCATCGGTTCCTTCTTTGTTAAGACAGAAGAAGGTGCAGATCAGAAAAAACTGCTTGGCTCTTTGAGAAAAGGTACATACATCAGCTCTGCACTGGTAGTAATTGCTGCTTTTGTACTGATTCAGATTTCCGGTCTGGAACTTGGTCTTTTCTTCGCTATCATCTCCGGTCTGCTTGCAGGTGTGCTGATCGGTTACTTCACTGAATACTACACCTCCGATTCCTACAAACCAACTCAGAAACTGGCAGAAACCTCTGAAACCGGTTCTGCTACCCTGATTATCGGTGGTCTGGGTCTTGGTATGAAATCCACTGCAATCCCGGCAATCATCGTTGGTGTTGCAGTTCTCATCAGCTACTTTGTATCCGGCGGTGCAGCAAGCTTCGGCATGGGTCTGTACGGCATCTCTCTTGCAGCAGTGGGTATGCTCTCTACTCTGGGTATCACTCTGGCTACCGACGCTTATGGTCCTGTTGCCGATAACGCTGGTGGTATTGCTGAAATGGCTGGTCTGGGCGAAGAAGTTCGTAAGAGAACCGACGCTCTGGACTCTCTGGGCAACACAACTGCTGCTACCGGTAAAGGTTTTGCAATCGGTTCCGCTGCTCTGACCGCTCTGGCTCTGGTAGCTTCCTACATCGACCAGGTAAAACTGATCGCTCCTGATTACAATTTCAACCTCTCTATCATGAACCCACCTGTACTGATCGGTCTTTTGATCGGTGCTATGCTCCCATTCGTATTTGCAGCTTTGACCATGGAATCTGTTGGTCGTGCTGCACAGAGCATCGTTGTTGAGGTTCGCAGACAGTTTAAATCCATCCCGGGTCTGATGGAAGGTACTGCTGAACCAGATTACAGAAGCTGTGTTGACCTGTGTACCAAATCTGCTCTGCACGAAATGATTCTGCCGGCAGTTCTGGCTATCGTGGTTCCAGTTATTGTTGGTCTGATTATGGGTGTAGTTGGTGTAACCGGTATGCTGGCTGGTGCTACCGTTTCCGGTTTTGTTCTGGCTGTTATGATGTCCAACTCCGGCGGTGCTTGGGATAACGCTAAGAAATACATCGAAGCTGATCATCTGGGCGGCAAAGGTTCCGACAACCACAAAGCTGCTGTTGTAGGCGATACCGTTGGTGACCCATTCAAGGATACATCCGGTCCTGCAATCAACATTCTGATCAAACTGCTTTCTATGGTTTCTATCGTATTTGCATCCGTTATTGCAAACTTCTCCCTGATTAAGTAGTTTAAAACTCACTCTATAAAAACGGAGATGCCTTTGTAAAGGCATCTCCGTTTTCTTTTTTATACAGTTTTTCATTTTAAGAGATGCTTTCAAAAATACGCAAAAGCTGGTTATATTTTGCGGTGCGTTCTCCTCTGCAAGGTGCACCCGATTTTATCATCTCTGCCCCCAAAGCAACCGCAAGGTCTGCGATGATGCTGTCTTCGGTTTCTCCTGAACGATGGGAAAGGATGGTTCGGAATCCTGCTTTTTTGGCAAGCTGTACCGCTTGTATCGTTTGCGACAAGGTGCCGATTTGGTTTGGCTTAATGAGAACAGCATTGGCAGCTTTCATATCGATGCCGTCCTGAATTCGCTGGGGATTTGTAACAAACAGATCATCGCCGACAATTTGAACACGGTTACCCAGTCGATGAGTAATCTGTGTAAACCCTTGCCAGTCGTTTTCGCCCAGTGGATCTTCAAGCGAGCGAATGGGGTATTTGCAGCATAAGCCCTCCCAGTATGAAATCAGCTCATCGGTTGTATGGGATAAGGCAGACTTGGGAAGAACATAACGTGTACCAATGCTGTTTTCATCACAGGGGGAACAAACCCATTCGGAAGCAGCAGCATCAATGCCGATGGTGATGTCCTTACCCGGACAAAGATTTGCACGCTCTATTGCCTGCATAATAAGATTGAGAGCTTCCTCTGCTGAGGGAAGGTTTGGTGCAAAACCACCTTCATCTCCCACGGCGGTAGAGAGCCCTTTTTCTTTCAACAGCTCTTTTAAGCGTTGATAAAGCCGACAGCAGTGTTCCAAAGCCTGAGGAAAGGGAAGTTCGGAGCTTGGGATAATCATAAATTCCTGGATATCCAGGTTGTTATCTGCATGGACACCCCCGTTTAAAATGTTCATCATCGGAACAGGCAGCGTGTTGGCATTAGCTCCGCCAAGGTAACGATAAAGCGGTAGGCAATAGGAAACAGCCGCAGCTTTTGCACAGGCAAGCGATACAGAAAGAGTGGCGTTAGAGCCAAGCGGGCGACCGTTTTGAGGGTCGTGTAAAGAAAGAAGAATATGATCGATCTCCTGCTGACAAGAAATTGTCTTACCGCACAGTGCAGGGGCAATAATTTTATTTACTTGTCGAACAGCTTCAAGCGTTCCTTGCCCCAGATATCTGGTAGGGTCATTATCCCGAAGTTCGGGCACTTCATATTTACCGGTAGAAGCTCCTGATGGAGCAGAGGCTCGCCCTGCACTGCCATCATTTAAAATAACTACCGATTCTACGGTGGGTTTGCCTCGAGAATCCAAAATTTCTCTTGCTTTAATGGAGTAGATTTGTCGTTTGCTCATCTTGGTTTCAGTCCTTTCAAAAAGAATCAAAATTATTTTTCCCATCAGATTGCTTTTTATGATAGTTGTCGTTTATAATAAGGATAAATAACAGACAAATGTATGAACATTGTTTTTTGGTACAAACTATGGGAAAAGAAAGGTGGGCAAACCATGAAAAAAATGAATTGGAAAAAACTGGCAGCATCTTTGCTAGCAGTTATGTTATTATCGACAAGCTTGAGTGGGTGTAAGCGTCGTATAAGCGAAGAACCAACGATACCCGATACTGTAGATGGTCTTTCTAAAGATGAGAAAGACGAAAATTTGCCGGGAGAATCTCAAAAAGACGAACAAACACAAAAAACAGATAACAGCAAAGAAGAACAAAGCGGTCCTGATGCTTCCAAGCAAACATCAAAAGCGGAAGCCGGTTTAGAACATTCTGAACAACAGAAAAAAACACATGAAAAAGGAAATGTTCAGCAACAAGAGGATAGACTTTCCGGTAATCCTCAGGAAAAGGTAGAGTCAAAGAATGTTTCAACCCAAGGTTTGGATACTCGAAAACTGGGATGGGGTCCGGGTGGACCGGTAGACGAAAATAATCGCCCATCGGGAGCAATCGATTATCAACAAAAATATGGGAAGTATGATGCGGATTTCATTAAGGAAAATGAAAAAAATATCTATCTTACCTTTGACGAGGGATATGAAAACGGGTACACCGATGATATTTTGGATGTTTTGAAAGAGAAAAATGTATCCGCTGTATTCTTTGTTACAATGCCATATGTAAAGGCAGAGCCGGAGTTGATACAGCGTATGATAGATGAAGGTCATGTTGTGGGAAACCACAGTGTTAATCATCTCTCTATGCCGGAAACCGACGCTGCCCAGTGTGAAAGGGAAGTTGTTGAGCTGCATGATTATGTTAAAGAAAACTTTAATTATGAGATGAATCTGTTCCGCTTTCCAATGGGAGAATTTTCCGAGCGGGATTTAAGTATTCTGCAACAGCTGGGATACCGCAGCGTTTTCTGGAGCTTTGCTTATCGTGATTGGTTGGTGGACGAGCAGCCAAATCCGCAGGAAGCACTTCAGAATATTGAAAGTAAGTGCCACCCCGGTGCAATCTATCTGCTGCACGCCGTTTCTAAAACCAATACCGAGATTTTAGGGCAGATGATTGATGACCTGAGAGCAGAAGGATATACTTTCTGTAAATATGAATAAATGATAACTAAAAAAATCCGCCGCTCTGAGAAAGAAGCGGCGGATTTTTTAGTTTAAGATAGAAAATTTATTTCCCGGGGAATTTGATGTCATGTTTCCCAGGAAATGATTTATATATAAATTGCTTTATTTGGCAATCAAAAAAGCACGCAAAATATTAGCAGTAGGAAAATCTTTTTTACCTGCACCCAAGCCGATTTTTTTAATGACAAACGATTCCGGCAGTTTGTTTCCTTTGGAAAGATAAGCGGCAATCGCAGCACCTGTCGGAGTAATCATCTCGCCTCGGTTGGAGGTGATTTTCAGACGAAGGGCGTTTTCAGCGGCAATGTTGACAACAGCCGGAACGGGAACAGGCATCAAACCATGCTGACAGTGGACATATCCGCCACCTTCATAAAGCTCGGAAACAACAGCTTCGGTGATGTTCAGGTTGTCTAAGCAAATAGCAGTGGAAACGATATCAACAATCGAATCAAGTGCGCCGACCTCATGGAAATGAACCTCATTTTCTGCAATGCCGTGTGCTTTCGATTCAGCAGAGGCAATAATACGGAAAATATCTTTGGCAATGTTCTTTGCCCGTTCGGTGATAGAGGAGCGGTCGATGATTTCAAAAATATCTCCAATATTGCGGTGAATATGGTTGTGATGATGGTGGTCATGCTCGTGATGGTGGTCATGTTCATGATGATGGTCATGCTCGTGTTCGTGGTGATGGTCATGTTCGTGTTCGTGGTGATGGTCATGTTCATGATGGTGCTCGTGTTCATCTTCCAGAATAACGTCAAAGTCGCAGGCATCAATACCGTTTTTCTTTACCCTGCTAATGCAGATTTTATATCCGGGCAGGTTCATACTTTCCAGACCTTCCAGCAACACCTGACGGTCAGCACCAAGGTCAAGAAGGGAAGCAACGGTCATATCTCCGCTGATACCGGAGTAACATTCTAAATATAAAAGATTTGACATTAAAAATTTCCCTCTCTTTTTATAGAATTTTGTTTTATTATTTACACTGTGAACCTTTGCAGACCAGTCGGTTAATCTGTGCGGCAAGATAACCCGCACCGAAACCATTATCAATGTTGACAACGGCGATTCCTTCTGCACAGGAGTTGAGCATGGTCAGCAAAGCCGAAAGACCATGAAAGCTTGTACCATAACCGACCGAGGTGGGCAGGGCGATAACAGGTTTATCCACAAGACCTGCAACAACTCCGGCAAGGGCACCCTCCATTCCGGCAGCGGCAATGATACAGTTTGCCGACCGAATCTGTTCGATGTGGGATAGCAGTCGGTGGATTCCGGCAACGCCGACATCATAAAATCGGTCAACCCTTGCCCCTAAAAATTCGGCTGTCTGTGCTGCTTCTTCTGCAACGGAAATATCGGAGGTTCCGGCAGTGCAAACAGCAACCAGACCAATCGACTCATTTTCCTGCTCACCAAGACGCAGAATGTGGGATACAGGGTCATATTTTGCCTGCGGTAAAACAGATTGTACAGCTTGTGCCTGCTGTAAAGAGGCACGAGTGCCCATCACACAGATGTTTTGCTGTGCAAAGGTTTGATAGATGGAAACCAGATGTTCGGTAGATTTTCCGGCACAATAAATGACTTCTCCAAAGCCGGAGCGCAGTTTGCGATGATGGTCGAGCTTTGCAAAACCTAAATCTTCATAGGGCAGATTTTTTAACATCTCTTGAGCGTCCTCTATCGAGAGTTTTCCTGCCTGCACCTGCTGTAAAATTTGTTGCAGCTGCATCGTTCATCCCTCCTCAAAATAATGCTTAAAAAGTAAGAAGCATTTTTTTCATTATAACAATTTTGTAAGAGATTTGCAAAAGGAAGTGAAAAAACAGGAAAAGTATGATAGAATTACTGAAGGGGAGAATTGTTCTACCCAAGATTTCTGTAAAAATGTTAGCAATACCACAGCAGTGGTTCAATAAAAAGTTTTTTATAACAAGGCTTTTATTAAGCCGAAAGGAGTGTTTATATGGAAACAATACAGATGCTAAAAACTCTTTGTCAGGTACCGGGTGTTTCCGGCGCAGAGGAGCAGGCACTGCAGACGGCAGAAGAAATTTGCAAAACACTGGGCAAGTGCAGCCACACTGTTCATAAAAGTTTGGTATGTGAGGTAATGCCGGCACAGCAAGGCAGACCACACCTGCTTTTGGATGCACATATTGATGAAATTGGTTTAACCGTTACTCATATTGAAGAAGGCGGATTTTTGCGTGTAGCACAGTGTGGCGGTGTAGACCGCAGACTGGTGCTTGCTTCTGCGGTTGTGGTACATACCGAGCAGGGCGATTTCCCCGGTGTAGTTGAGGGAGAGCCTGAACATGTACAGAGCGGAGAAAAGAAAAATCCAAAACTGGATGAGGTTTGGGTTGATGTTGGCATGACCCAAGAAGAGGCAAAGGAAAAAATCGCTTTGGGAAGCAAAATTACCTTTGTTGGCCCGTTTACCGAGATGGAAAACGGAAGAGTTTCCAGCAAGGCAATGGATGACCGCTGCTGCTGTGTAGCCATCATAAAAGCCGCAGAGCAGATTAAAGCTTATTGGACGGAAAATCATCTGGAACCGATGGGACTTACCGTACTTTTGAGCTCTCAGGAAGAAACCGGAGGTCTGGGTGCTGCTACGGCTGCATTCGATATTCGTCCGACACAGGCAATTGCTGTGGATGTTAGCTTTGGCACAACACCGGAAATTGCAGATAAACACTGTGGTGACCTGAACAAAGGTCCGATGATTGGAATTGGTGCAACCCTCAGCCGCAAGATGTCAAAAGGTTTGATAGCAGCAGCAAAAGAGGACAACATTCCATATCAGGCAGAGGTTATGGGCGGAGGACATACCGGAACCAACGCAGACGGCATTGTCACTGCTGCCGATGGAATCGAAACCTGCTGTGTTTCTGTTCCGCTTCGTTATATGCACACTCCGATTGAAACCATCTCGGTGGAGGATGTTGACCAGACCGCAAACCTGATTGCAGCTTACGCAAAGCGTATTGGAAGATAGGAGGAAGACAGAATGGAACTGAAAAATCAGCTGACGATGTTAAAACAGCTCTGTGAACTGGACGCAGTGTCCGGATGTGAGGACAGAGCCGCAGAATGGATTCTTGCTCATCTGCCACAGGACTGCAAAGCACACCGTGATGTAAGAGGAAATCTGATTTGCGAAAAAAAGGGAAGAAAGACACCAAAGAATAAGCTGATGTTTACCGCTCATATGGACGAGCCGGGATTTATTATTACTTATATTGAGGAAAGCGGCTTGCTGCGTTTTTCTCCGATGGGAGATATCGACACCAGAATGGTGGTTGGCAAAGCAGTTCGTTTAGAAAGCGGCAAAGAAGGTGTTGTTGGTGCAAAACCAATCCATCTTCAGACCGCAGAAGAAAGAGAACAGGTGCTGAAATTCAGCAATCTTTATATTGATATCGGTGCTTCTAGCCGTGAGGAAGCAGAGAAGTTTGCGGAATTGGGCGACTTTGCCGTATGGAGAAGTCAATTTACCGAAATGGGAAACAAGATTCGTGCAAAGGCTTTGGGCAGCCGCGTTGGTTGTCTGCTGCTTCTTTCCATGCTGCATCAGGAATTAGAGTATGATATTACCGCTGTTTTTGCAGTACAGCATGAAATCGGCGGAGGAGCAGGCAATGCAGCTTATGAAGTAAAACCTGACATTGCAGTTTCCATCGACTGTGCTGCTGCCGGAGATGTTCCGGGTGTAGGTGCAGGCAAGAAAATCAGTTCATTAGGGAAAGGTCCTGTTCTGAGTTTCCAGAACAAAGGAGTCTTTACCGACCGTGAACTGTTTGCAGCTGCAAAAGGGGTTTGCGCACAGCAGGGAATTGAATATCAGATCAAAGATCAGGTAACAGAATCCACCGATGCAAATGTGCTGTCTAAAACAGCAGGCGGATGTCGTGTGCTGCCGGTTGGTGTATCGGTACGCTATGCTGTTTCCCCAAACCCGGTGTTTAGCCCATCCGACCTTGAGCCTACCCAAAAATTGCTTGCAGCTTTGGTTGAAAGGCTGGGAGAGTAAGAAAAAGGAGAATGACCGATGATTCGTCTTGCGACCGCCGAGGAGAAAAATCAGGTGCTTTCACTGTGTCGTACAGACGCATGGAATGGCACAGCAGTATGGTGTGCTTATCTTTCCCGTTGTGCCGATATACACAATGCAGATTGGCAGTATAGCGACCTTTGGATTGGCTGCTCCGAATCACAACAGGCAAAGGAGCAGTATCTGCTGTGCCGCATGGGTCATACCTATTATTTAGTAGGAAAACCGAAATCCGACGCACGTTGGAAAGAGTTGGAACATTTTTTATCAATGCAGCCAAAAGGAAAGCTGGTATCGGATAGCCGTACAGTATGGGAATACCGTCATCGCTTTGAAAAAAAGGTTCAGGGGGAAGCGGTGCGAAGCGGCCCCCGAATGATTTATAAAACCAAAATCCCGATAAAATCACAGCTGTGCAAAGCTACCGAAAGCCAAAGCCTGTGGGCAACGTGCGAGGTATTGGTGCAGGAAAAACAAAACGTCGGAGTATCTGTCAGCAAAGATGATGTCGCCGCAGGGATGTTGTTCCAAAAGAGAGGCGGAGGAAAATTCTTTGAAGTCTGTAAAGAGGGACGACCGGTATCGGTTGGCGGAATTTTGCTTCCCGATAAAGGAAAGTTTGGACTTATCATTGATATTTGCACTTTGCCGGAACATAGGAATCAAGGCTATGCTGCACAAATTATATCGAAACTGTGTATGGAAGCGGAGGCAGCAGGAAAAATCCCCGTCCTGGATTGTGCCTCTCAAAAATTAGAACAATACTATGCACGTCTGGGATTTCAGACAGTTAATTTTTGGCAGTCGTATTACTGCTAATCCAATAGAAAATAGAGAACAAGGAGAATGGAAATACCAATGAGTTTTTTTAATATCGACCCAAAGCTGAAAGAACTGTGCAATCAAGCTGAACAGAAGGCATTGCCACGCTTTCAGGAGATTGACAATATTGCGCAGTACAACAGTGAAAAAGTACTGGCTGCATTTATTAAACATGGGGTAAGTGAATCTCACTTTACCCCTTCCACCGGCTATGGCTATGGTGATAGAGGCAGGGAAGTGCTGGATGAAGTGCTCGCAGATATTTTTGGCTGCGAAGATGCACTGATTCGATATAATTTTATGTCCGGCACCCATACCTTGACTGTGGCACTGTTTGGTGTGCTGCGTCCGGGGGATAAGATGGTATGTCTGACAGGAACACCATACGACACCTTGCACAGCGTTATCGGACTAAAGGAAGGAGCAAGCGGTTCTCTGAAAGATTTTGGCATTAAGTATGAACAGCTTGACCTTTTGGAAGATGGAACCGTTGACTATGAGGGAATTCCCGAGGCAGTCAAAGGTGCAAAGGTTGCCTATATTCAGCGTTCCAGAGGATACTCTCTGCGTCCATCTCTTTTTGTGGAGGATATTGAAAAAATCGTTCAACAGGTGCGTTCGGTAAATCCTCAGGCAATTATCATGGTGGATAACTGCTATGGCGAATTTGTGCAGGAAAAAGAGCCAACTCAGGTGGGAGCAGACCTTATTGTAGGTTCTTTGATTAAAAATCCGGGCGGCGGTATTGCACCGACAGGCGGTTATATTGCAGGTAAAGCAAAATATGTAGATTTGTGTGCTCAAAGACTGAGCGCCCCTGGCGTTGGAAAAGAAATCGGCTGTACCCTCGGCAACACTCGCTCGCTGTTTATGGGTCTGTTCTTTGCGCCTAGTGTGGTTGCTTCTGCGGTTAAAACGGCTACTTTTGCAGCTTCTCTGTGCGAGATGCTGGGATATGAAGTAACGCCAAAGAGCGATGAAAAACGTGCAGATATTATTCAGGCAATTTGTTTGAGAGAACCGGAGGCACTGATTGCATTTTGCGAAGGTGTACAGAAAGGTGCACCGGTCGATTCCTATGTAACACCGGAACCATGGGATATGCCGGGCTATGACAGCAAGGTTATTATGGCAGCAGGTGCCTTCACAAACGGAGCTTCTATCGAGTTATCCGCTGACGCACCGCTTCGTGAGCCGTTTGCTGTTTGGATGCAGGGCGGCTTAACATGGCAGACCGGCAAGGTCGGTATTATGCTGGCAGCACAGTCGATGCTGGAAAAAGGAATCATCTCCTTGTAATCATCATAATCCAAAACGGCAGGGTGGGGCAGCTTCACTTTGCCGTTTTATCATTAAATAATTTTCCGGAATCGTCATAACAGGAGAGTGTATATGATAAAAGTACTTTTCATCTGCCACGGCAATATTTGCAGAAGCCCGATGGGTGAGTTTATTTTAAAAAAGATGGTGCAGCAACACAAGCAAGATTTTTTGATTGCCTCCGCTGCGACCAGTACAGAAGAAATCGGTAATCCGGTATATCCACCGGCTAGGCAGAAACTGGCACAGCATGGAATCAGTTGTGAGGGAAAACGTGCAGTCCGCTTACAGGCAGCAGATTATAGTAAATTTGACTATTTTTTGTGCATGGATAAACGAAATGTGCAGAATGCCCTGCGGATTTTGGGCGGGGACCCAGATGGAAAGGTGTCGTTGCTGCTCAGCTTTTGCGGTGAAGAAAAGGAAGTTGCCGACCCTTGGTATACCGACGATTTCGATACCGCATACTCGGAAATTAAGCGTGGTTGTCAAAGTTTTTTAGATGCAGTAATGCAGGGTAAATAAAAGATATAATGAGTTTAAAGTAGTTTTAAATTTTTAAATGTTAGATTTCAGGAATTTTGTAGATTTACGACAAAAAACTCTTGACGGTCTGCCTGTTGAGCTGGTATAATAATAGACAGACTTGCGGATATGGCGGAATTGGCAGACGCGCTAGATTTAGGCTCTAGTAGGTAGCCCTGTGCAGGTTCAAGTCCTGTTATCCGCACCA
>JAHHTY010000031.1 GCA_020024325.1 Negativibacillus sp. | reverse complement strand
TATCAAAAGGTGGGGTTTATTTTATACTCAAATCTCTTGTTTACAATTTTGATACCAACTTGGAAAAACAGTTTTATAGTTATCATACCATGAAAGAACATCTTGGGATTGTTTCATCATCACGTCAACCTCTGATTGTCCAAAATCAATCGCCCAATAAATAGAAGAAATAGTATTGCTTCCAATATAGAAGGCAAGACACTGCCAAAACTCTTGCGGAACAATAAAGTCAAAATATCCATCTACCATGCCTGTTGCAAAAAGCGGAGCTTTCTGGGCACACCAGACAATACGGTTAAATTCTTCCCATGGGTCGCCAAAATCAAATCGGTCAAAATCAATGATGACCAGTTTTTGACCGCTCATCATCATATTGCCGATGTGATAATCTCCATGTTGAAAACATTGCGGACGATTTTTAAGCAAGTTTCGGTTTTGATTGAGGTAGTCAATAATCCGTTCTCCTCCCGAAATGGAAAGAGGACAATCTTTATATCCTTTGATTTTATGGTCCACTTTGCGGTTAAAAAAGATTTCCCAATCTTCCACAGTATCCGGTGCCGGAATCGAGTGGATCTTCTTTAGTATCTCACCTGCTTTTATTCCCAGCTGATATTGCTCTTGCGTTGGTAAAAACGGAATGATTTCCTCTGCATCTTCTCCATCAATCCAGTCGTGTAAAAGATAAACTCCATCTTTACATTCTCCTATTTCCAACGCTTTACACATCGGAATGCCAAGTTCTGCTACCTTTTGCAAAGCTTTAAATAACTGCTTTCTATTTTCCCTTTTATTAAGCGGAGAAACACGCAGCAAATATCTCGTTTTATCTTTCAGTGTTACACAATATTTTTTATCGCACGACCACCCTTTTTGAATCGGAACTTGTTCCGCAATCTGTTCAAACATCATGTTTTTCACCTCCAAAATTTTTCTTCTATCATCAAAATATCAAAACAGGGGACTGCTCAACATCCCCTGTTTTTCTTATTTCGCCTTTTCAAAAAAGATAGGACAATTTGCATCGGTAGAAAAACGCATCCACAAATTTCCGTCCTCGGTAAAGTTTGCTCGATAGGTGCGTGTATCCATTACCTCAAAGCCCACAAATTTCCCTTCTCCGAGATAATGAAACTCTTGATCCATCAATCCATAATGTTGGCGAAGCTGTCCATCCTGATAAACAAATTCCATCATACCGTAACCCGGATTATAATATTGACCCAAAAACTTTTCTGCCTCTGTCTTTGTTAACGGGATGGTTTTTGTTTCCTCTTCAGTGTAATCCGGACCTAGATTGACGCTGCGTTTATATGCTTCAATCAGGAAAGAGTAATCCTTGTCCACATCATCTAAAATCAAATCGCAAAGCAGATATTTTAAGCAGTTATATGCAGGTGTATCCACAGTATTTACCGAAAGAGCAAAGGCTGCGTTTTCTTCCGGGAAAAATCCTACCATAGAATTAAATCCGTTGGTAGAGCCGGAATGAAATGCAATTGGATGTCCCTTATATACAGCAGTAATCCACGCAAGAGCATAGGATTTTTGCAGTTCCTGTGGATGTGCCGAGCGTCCCGGAATACAGATATTTGGTTTTATCAGCTCTGCAAAACCTTTTTCGCTGATGAGTCGTTTGCCATCCAGTTCGCCGCCGTTGGCAAGCATACGAATCCACCGTTCCAAGCTGTCGAGATTTGTATATAAACCGCCGCACGGGTTGCTTGCCTTCCCAACCACTTCATCGACACGATAAATTTTACCGTCCTTCTGACTATATGGCATTGCTGCATTTTTATCTTCAATACTGTCGATTCCACGAAAATACATATCCATTCCCAAAGGCTCACCGATACGCTCTTTGAGCAGCTGTTCCCATGTCTTGTTTGTCAATCGCTCACACAGGTATCCCAAAGCCACATACATCTGGTTCTGATAGCTGTATTTTTCACGAAATCCAAATGCAGGCGGAAAATATGCAATTCTCCTTACTAAATCTGCTCTATCCTCCCGAACAAAGGTTCGCATAACATCATGCCGGCACAATCCTGTGCGGTGACACGCCATATCTCGTGGGGTAACGTGTTCTTCTGCATATTTGTCCATCATACGAAATTCCGGCATCAACTGCTTTACCGGGGTATCCCATGTCATCTTACCTTCATCACACAGCTGACCTGCAATCATTGTTGTAAATGCCTTGGAGCAGGACGCAATCTGGAAGATTGTTTTGTTATCCACTGCCCTGTTTTGTTCTGCATCTGCCATACCAAAACATTCTTTAAGAAGAACTTTTCCCTCTTTCACCGCAACCAAAATTCCACCTGCAAGTCCAAATTCTTTGCGGATTTGCTCAATCGTTTTCTGTAAAATTTCCACCAAATTTCCCTCCTGCTATCCTTTTATCATAATGTTTTTCTCAAATAAAGAAAATGACGTATATTCTATTGTATAATAAGCTTTCCTCTGTTTCAATTGAATGATATTACAAATTCTAAAACTCTTTTCCTACAAAATACACAATAGCTTATCATGCTAATTTTTCTAGAGCATAATAGCAATGACATCTTTTGCTATGAAAAAGTGGTTTCATTTCAAATTG
The DNA here is from genome assembly GCA_020024325.1 of Negativibacillus sp. Lineage (GTDB taxonomy): Bacteria > Bacillota > Clostridia > Oscillospirales > Ruminococcaceae > Negativibacillus. Next base: position 22,792 of record JAHHTY010000031.1, on the reverse strand, counting down.
AATTGTGAATTCTGTTAGAGCTATAATAAATATAAGCAAAATAACTTGATATAAGGAGAAATTTTGATGAACGGATATTACACAATTAAAGATATTTGTCAATTTACAGGTCTTACCTCTCGAACCATACGAAATTATATTAGCCTAGGTATGCTGCAAGGAGAAAAATTAGATGGAAAATGGCAATTTTCTTCTGATAAAGTCAGCAAATTCCTTAACGACCCTAATGTATGGCCCAGTATTCAGGTTAAAAAAAATTCTTTGGTGTCCGACTTTATAATGAAAAAGGATAAAGACAGTCGTCAAATGTGTATCATTCTGGATTTACCAGAAGACGACCCTAAAAAAATTCTTGATATTTTTTGTCAGGAAATCAATACCGAAAAATACTCCCCTCAACTTTGCTTTTCTTTTGAATGTCAAAAAAATTATCCTAGAATTATTCTCAAAGGACAAGATACAGATGTTTTAAAGCTAGTAAATCTCTTTTATTCTCATTTATAATCCGAGGTGAAATAAAAATGAAGTATCAAAAATTTTTTACAGTAATGCTGATAATGATTCTCTTATCCGGAATTTCTGCACTTCTTCCATCACTGTTTCTTCAGTTCTGGAACACACGTCAACAGTTTCTTTCGATTCAAAAAATTTTATTTCTTGTTTTGGTTATTACATTTTCAAAAGTTGTGGGCATCCTGCTGACAATCTTTCGTGAACATTATGCCAGAGAATATAATAAAAAGAACTTTTATTCCATGCTGGAAAGCAGTTTCCAGATGGATTATGATTCTATCTTGTCAATGGGTCCCTCCAATATCTTGGATCGTATCTTTACCTCGGTTAATCACATCTACTTTTACATGACAGGGGATTATATCAAAATTTGGTCCGGCATTATCATCATTATTGCGTGCCTTGGAATAGCGGCATCAGTTAACCGTTGGCTTGCTGTTTTATTGTTTATTATGGTTCCTGTCAATTATGTGGGCTATCGTCTGCTGAACAAAGAACTTGCAAAGCGTTCCTTAGAATTGCAAAAAAACACCGGTGAGGGTTTTCAGGAGATTCTTTCCTATTCACAGCAAGTGGATTACATAAAACAATCTGCTGACCATAACGCTACATTAAAAACAATCGCTTCTTCTGTTGATAAAATTTATTTCAGCATGGCACGAATCAATGTATATGCCCAATCCGTTTCGTCTGCTTTAGTGGGTTTAAATGACGTTGTTCAAAATTTTATTTTGATGGTCATTGTCTACAATTTTTTTATGAAAAACAGTGGGCCATACACCCTAATGCTCACCTCTATCATTCTTCCTTTATATTTTTCAAACGTCAGTTTAATTGTCGGAGCAAAACTAAATCAAAATGGATTTAAAACCGCTCAAAATTTTTACCAAGAACTTTTATCACATAAGGAACCAGACGGAGATCAATCTCTTTCCGAAATCACACAGATCCACCTAGAAGTAGATGAACTTATAATAAATGGGAAAAAAATCCCTTTTCATGCACAGGCTGATCTTGATAAAGGAGATATTGTCCAAATATGTGGAGAAAGCGGCTGTGGAAAAAGCACCTTTGCAAAAGCCCTTTTAAAATTCAGACCGATTTCTCAGGTTTCTTATAACGGAATTCCGATTAAAAAAATTAAAAACCATCAACTTCGCAGCCGCATCGAATATCTTTCGCAAAATGTACCAATTGTACACGGAACTCTTGCAGATAACCTTTTCTTAAACACAAAACATACCCCTGAAACTGAAAGAAGCTTTATGCAGGAGCCTTTGCTGCAATCTATCTTTTCCACTAAATCAATGGACAGCAATATCTTGGAAGGCGGAGCAAACCTGTCTGCCGGAGAAAAACAGAAAATTGCTCTGGCAAGAGTATTAAACACAAATCCGGATGTTTTAATTCTCGACGAAGTATGCAGCAACATCGACCGTGAGGCTGCCTATTCCATTTATGAACGTTTACGTCAGGAACGCCATAAGAGAATCACATTTATTATTTCTCATGACACACTACCTAAAGACCTTGCCAATATAAAAATAAACGAATCATCTTTTGTTCATTAAATTTGTTTTAACAAAAAAGGTATGACCGTTTTGGTCATACCTTTTTCTTTTGAAAGTAAATATCCTATTTTACAGCCTCAAGCAGAGCTTGTACTTTATCGGTCTTTTCCCAATTTACACCGAGATCTTCTCTGCCCATATGACCGTAAGCTGCAAGCTGACGATAGATTGGACGGCGAAGGTCGAGAGTTTTGATAATCTGAGTTGGACGAAGGTCAAATACCTCTGCTACTGCTTTTTCCAGAACCTCGTCAGCAACTGCTCCGGTACCAAAGGTTGTTACATTGATGGAAACCGGTTTCGCAACACCGATTGCATAAGCAAGCTGAACTTCGCAGCGTTTTGCCAGTTTTGCAGCAACAATATTTTTTGCAACATATCTTGCTGCATAAGCTGCGGAACGGTCAACCTTTGTTGGGTCTTTACCGGAAAATGCACCGCCGCCGTGACGACCCATTCCGCCGTAAGTATCAACGATAATTTTTCTGCCTGTCAGACCGCTGTCGCCCTGAGGACCACCGATTACAAAGCGACCTGTTGGGTTGATATAAATTTTGGTTTCGTCGTTGATCAGTTCTTTTGGAACGATTGCATCAATAACGTGTTTTTTGATATCAGCACGAATCTGCTCCATATCAACTTCAGGTGCATGCTGATTAGAAATAACAATAGTTTCTACCGCAACCGGTGCGTCGTTTTCATACTCGATTGTTACCTGTGTTTTACCATCCGGACGCAGGTATGGAAGTGTTCCGTTTTTGCGAACCTCTGCCAGGCGTTTTGCAAGCTTGTGTGCTAAAGAAATTGGCATAGGCATCAATTCCTCGGTATCATCGCAAGCATAGCCGAACATCATGCCTTGGTCGCCTGCACCGTTATCTTCTTCCTGACTGGAGACTTCTTTTGCTTCAAGACCTTTATCAACGCCCATTGCAATATCTCCGGACTGTTCATCAATAGAAGTGATAATACCGCAAGTATCACAGTCAAAGCCATATTTTGCACGGTCATATCCAATCTCACGGATTACTTCACGAACAATCTTTGGAATGTCAACATAACAATGTGTGCTGATTTCACCCATTACCATTACCATACCGGTGGTAACAGTAGTTTCACAAGCAACTCGACCATTTGGATCTTGTGCTAAAATTGCGTCCAAAACCGCATCGGAAATCTGGTCACAAATTTTATCAGGATGTCCTTCTGTAACTGATTCGGAAGTAAACAAATATTTTGCCATTTCTCTTCTTTCCTTTCTTTATCTTTTCAAGATGATTTATTTTCCAAATAAACCAAACAGCACACAGTTTTTCGAGGTAATCTGTTATAAATAGAGCATATAAAAAGACCCGACCTTTGAGATCGAGTCATTGCTTCCTCATCTCTCGGCTTACCCGCAGGATTTGGCACCTTACAAAACCGCCGTTTTGCAGGTTGCCGGACTTCACAGGGCCTGTCCCCTCTGTCACTCTTGATAAGGCTGATTTAGTTTATGTTGCTATGATAATCCCTTTCGGCAATTATGTCAACAACTTTTCAAAAACATTGTCGAATATCACAAATATCGTAATTTTTTCAACCCAAGTTTCGGAAGTTTTGGAGTCTTATTCCTCCACTCGATACATCTGTGCTGCACTTTCTTTGGTTGCATATTCACTAACAGACAACACTTCTACTTTCAGTGGGCGATTTCCCATCTGAATTTCAATCATGTCGCCCTCTTTTACAGCATAAGAAGCTCTTGCCACCTTACCGTTAACCATAATTCTTCCGCCGTCGCACGCTTCATTTGCAACCGTTCTGCGTTTGATCAGTCGGGTAATTTTTAAATATTTGTCCAGACGCATAAAAATTCTCCTTTTCTGAAACTTTTATAAATCATATTTTCATATAACAACAGCCCCGGCAAAACCGGAGCTGTAAATGATAAAAGGTCTTACTGATAAAATAATTTCGCCTGTGCTAAAATACTTTTAAATTTTAAAACACAAAGACTTAAAATATTTTCTTGATAAAGACGTTTTATTTAGACACCATTTCTTTCAGTGCTTTACCTGCTTTAAATGCCGGCAGTTTGGAAGCTGGAATCTCAATCTTTTCATGAGTTCTTGGGTTGATACCTTCTCTACCTGCACGCTCTTTTACTTCAAAAGTACCAAAGCCAACCAGAGAAACTTTTTCGCCGGAAGCCAAAGCCTCGGAAATTGCGTCAATTACAGCTACAACAGCTTTTTCGCTGTCTTTTTTAGAAAGTTCAGTTTTCTGTGCAACAGCACTAATCAGTTCTGCTTTTGTCATATTTGTTATCCTCCATTTTCGAGTTCTTTTTTATTTTTGATAGCGAGCAAAATGCCCGTATCTTCTGTCCAAACGGACTTTAATTAAAAGGTTGTTGGTCTTGTTTATTCACACCGAACTCCTTTAATTACTTGGCTTTTGCCTGTTTCCAAAGCTGTTCCATTTCCTGAATGGAAACGCTGCTAAGTTCAATTCCTTTTTCTTTTGCAAGCTCTTCTACCTTTTGGAAACGAGCAATAAATTTTTCGGTCGAAGCATTCAGGCTTTCTTCTGCATCCACCTTAAAAAAACGTGCCATATTCACTGCGGAAAACAGTACATCTCCCAGTTCTTCAAAGCACTGCTGCGGATTTTCATCCTCGATTGCACACTGAAGCTCATCCAATTCGCTTTCCAAATCGCCCATTGCCCAATATAAATCCGGATAGTCGAATCCTGTTTTTGCTGCACGCTTTTGTACTTTTTGGGCACGCATCAAAGCCGGAAAAGTTTTGGGAACACTGCGCAGGGTTTGTGTGCTGCTGGTTTGACCTTTTGTTTGCTGCTTAATCTGTTCCCAATTACTGAGAACTTCATCGGTATTTTCAACCTGTGTATCACCAAAAACGTGTGGATGACGAATAATCAGTTTCTTGCAGATACCGTCACATACATCCTGGAAATTAAAATTCCCCTGTTCTTCTTCGATTCTGGAATGATGCACTACCTGAAGAAGAACATCTCCCAGCTCCTCTTTGAGCAGATCTCGGTCATTCATGTCGATTGCCTCGCATACCTCGTATGCTTCCTCAATCATATCTTTTCTCATGGAGGTGTGCGTCTGCTCCTTATCCCATGGGCATCCCTCTTCACTGCGAAGGATCTGCATGATCTCCAATAAATCGTTGATGTCATATTTTTCTTTTTTCTCATAAGACACGCCCACGATACCACACTCCTATGCTAAAGAATCTGTTTTATATGTTTATTGCTGTTTGGCGACTTATATATATTACCCTAAAAACGAGTACTTTTCAAGTAGCTTTGCCATTTTTTCACCTTTTGGAAGCATCATTATGTCTTCTTTTTTGATTGCTTTTAACATCAGCAGCCCCAAAAGATAAATAATTGCACCCACCGTCACCGAAATGAGCACAGTAAAGCGAGAAGGAATAAACTGTATTAACAGGTTTTGAGTAAGCTTTGCTCCTTCTGCACACAGCAAACCTGCCAGCAAAGGTTTCATAAAAATTCCGAACAGCCCAACACTTCCTATTGAACGATACAAAGCATACAAGCTTAACACTGTAATCACCAAATAACAAACAAGTGTTGACCAGGGTGCCGCCTGAATATTAAAGGACGGAATTCCCACCAAAATATAGTTCATTGTAAGTTTAATAGCACTTCCAATCAAAATCAATTTTACCGGAAGCGAAACTCTGCCAACGGCCTGAAGCAAACTGTTTATTGTCCCTGTCATGGCGATAAAAATGGAAGCCAGTCCCAACACCCTTAATAGCGGAGCTCCTACTGCCACCTCATTGCTGTATCCAAAAAACAACTGACAAACCTCTTTGGGTAATGCACTGATTCCAAGCCCTGCCGGAATACAAACGATTGCTGTAATTCTAAGCACCATTCCCACACTCTTTTGTGTACGCAGGCGGTTCCCCTTTGCAAAGCTTTCCGCTACTGCCGGTAAAGCACTGACTGCCAATCCTGTGGTCAAAGCCGGAACCAGATTTGCAATGACGCCTGCTTTGCCGCTGTAAGCCCCATAGAGGTAATTGTGTACACTATTGTTTAATATCTCTGCTTGAGGGATGTGCCCCGCATAGCTTGCAAGCAGCGTTTGTGGAGCAGTATTCATTACATCGGCAAGCCTTCCGGTTACTGTCATTAAATCAATGACCCCGGAAAGATTGATTGCCAAAGAACCCATACAAACCGGTATTCCAATCATGATAACACTTTTGAGGAGTGTTTTGCTGCTTTGTGGTTTAGGAGCATACATCACGGCTTCCTCTTTGACCCCATCTCCCAGCTTTCTCCAACGCAGAATCAAATATATAAGCCCTGCGGCTGTGGAAATACTTACACCAAGGACTGCGGCTGCACTGGCAAGCTGTGCCATTACTGCCTGCGCTTGTTCTGCGGTAGAATAAACATGACCAAGCACTGTACCGAGGGCTGCATATTCTTTGCGTGTTGCATACAGTACTACCCAGCTAAGCCCCAGACCGAAAATCATTTTTGTAACTGCTTCGATAATCTGAGAAATCGAAGTTGGGTACATATTTTGCATTCCTTGATAATATCCACGGTAAGCAGACATCAGACAACAAGTCAACACAGCAGGCGCTAGACAGATGATGGACAGCTTTGCCCCCGGATTCGGAATCATCCGTGCAAACATTCCGGCTCCCAGCATCATTACACTCATACACGCAAGACCTGTTAAGAGGAAAAACATTCTTGAAATACGAAATATTTTTCGATTATCTCTATATTTTCCAACTACACAGTTTTCCGAAACCATTTTCGAGATTGCAACCGGGAAACCCGCTGTTGCAATCGTTGATATTAAATTAAATATTTCATAAGCATTGGTAAAATAAGAGTATCCCGTTCCCCCCAACATATTGCTGACCGGAATTTTAAACAGCATACTGACAACCTTTACTGTCATTGTTCCTATCATCAAAATCATTGCACCTTGCACAAAACCTTGCTTTTGATTTGTCCTTTTCACGCTTTTGCTCACTCTCCCTTTTTATCATATTTTTTGAAAGATACCATATCTTTAAAAATTCTTCAATTCGTTTTGTGTAAATCTTTTCTGAAAATCCTTATGTCTATATATATGGCTCATTTTCGTTTTTCCATTCATCTTTTTTTAAGCAAAACAACAGCAGGTCGAAGGTGTTTGCTCTCGACCTGCTGTTGTGATTATCTGTATTTTGCCCTTTTTCTGTTTTTATAAGGTTTCTTCTATCAGCGGTTTTTCTTCGGTACCTTTTTTGCTCTCTGTTTTTTCTTCCTGCGACGGGTCTTGATTTTCGTGTACAATAACTTCAACCTTCATTTCTTTTGCCGGTTGAATGTTCGTTTCTTCTTCCAAGACCATACCGCATCTGGAGCAAAAATGAGAATCAACTGCACAGGATGCCCCACAGTTCGGACATTTTTTTACTCTTCTGATTTCTTCCCTTTTGGACTGAAGCTCTGCAAGCTGTGCTAACAGCTGATCTGCCTGTTCCACCAACAGTCCAATTTCCTCCTCATGGTCTGCACCGGATTTTTTGCAGCGATAAACCAGAGAACCAATTTTTTCATAGCAAGCTTCTAAATCCGAATTGATGCTGACTTCCTGAAATTTCAGCTTGGAGGTTTCTACCATCTCTTCTGTTTTTTTGCCTGCTGCATTTGCAACCGAAACTGCTTTGTCAAATAAAGAATTCAATGAATTAAAGTCCATTACCTAATACCCCTTTCTCATCATCTGATTTTCTATATATTTTCCAGCCCTTTTAGGACTTTTTCCCGATAAATTCACGAATGACACTGTCTGCCGGAATTGCTTCGGTATCATTGATATCAAAAAATTCGTCAAGACGCTGATACAGGTCATCCAGCTTGCGGTAATGCTGCGGTGCAATATTTTTTCCACTTTCCAAAAACGGCAGCAAAAAGCTGTGGAAAATATTAGGTTCATAATCTAATGTTGTATCCAGTTTAAAATTTGCACTGTCACGATAAGGGTTGATATACATGGATTCGCCCTCGCATACTTCATCCCACATTGCCATTGTTTCCTCCGGTGTTGTATTTCGTGTATTGCGGTCGCGCACCATTCTTCTCATCAGGCGGATATCCTGTGGGGTTAAAATCACTCTATCGTGGTCGGTAAAGCGGGAACGCACGCTTGCAAAGATACGGGTTACTTTATCTTCTCCGACTAACTGGGTCAGCAGTGGGTTTAATCCGTGCAATCCTTCAATGATAACAACATCATCACCGGAAATGGTAATTTCTTTATCTCCGTTTTCTGCTCGTTGACGCAGATGAAAATCAAATGTCGGAACAATGGTTCTTCCTTTATTGACTAATTCATCAATACATTTGTTAATTAAATCTACATCAAGAGCATAGATACTTTCAAAATCCGGTTTGCCTTTTTTATTCAGCGGTGTGTGTTTGGTATCTAAATAAAAATCGTCCAAAGAAATAACCATTGCTTTTCTGCCGTTGCTTTGAAAATGTCTTGCCAATGTGTGTGCTGTTGTTGTTTTTCCGGAAGCAGATGGTCCCGAAAGGCAGATGACATCTGTTTTATCTCTGATTTGGGACATTTGCTCTACAACTGCACAAATTTGTTTATTGTAAAAATCTTCTGCTTCATCAATCAGTTTAAAATAGTTTTGTACAGCCTGCTGATTGATTTCATCTTTCTCAATTCTCCCATAATGGAATGGGTCTATTTTCCTCAAAGAAAGTCACCACCCTATTCTTTCGTTTTAAAATTTCATCAAAATGTTCGACATACTCAAATGGATACTTATAGTTAAAAATGCGTTCCAATTTTCCGGTACGGTTGGATTTTAACTTGCTGACTGCTCCACCGCCTGCTGCAATAATGGTCTGAGTTTCATCCATGATATAAATATTATACCTTCCCTCACAACCTTTTTTACAGTATCCTGTATTTTCCAGATTACCCAGTGTGTTTCTCTGCTTATACAGATAGTACGGCATAAAACTGTTTTCCATCAAATTTTTCTGCGCATAGGAAACCATCTCTCCTACCTGCTGTGCAAGCTCCAAAGCTTTTTTGCGTTCTTCCCAGCTTGCCCCCAATTTTGCGCTTCTTTTAATGGAAAGGGTATGAACAGTTACATTTTCCGGGTCCAGTTTAATGATGCGGTCGATGGTACTGCAAAAACCTGCCACTGTATCGCCCGGAAGTCCTGCAATCAAATCCATATTGATATTATCAAAACCTTCCTCGCGCGCCATATGGAAGCAATCCACAATTTCTTGTGCGGTGTGTTTTCTTCCGATTGCAACAAGCACATCGTCGTTAAGGGTCTGTGGATTGATGCTGATGCGTGAAATATTGTGTTTTCTCAAAACCTTGAGCTTTTCCCTTGTAATGGTATCCGGTCTGCCTGCTTCTACTGTATATTCTTTTAAACGAGATAGGTCAAAGTTTTTCTCCACTGATGTGCAAATTTTATCCAGCTGCTCTGCTGACAAAATAGTCGGCGTTCCGCCACCAAAGTAAACGGTTGTCAGGGTAAGCCCTGTATTCTTTATCTTTTTCCCGATTTCCTCAAGCTCTTCACAAAGTTTATCCACATAGATTGGCAGAATTTCTTTTGCCCGTTTACTTGCAATATCGTGAGAAACAAAAGAGCAGTAACTGCATCTGGAAGGGCAAAACGGAATTGAAACATAAAGGCTAAAGGTATCATCCGTAGCTTCTTTTAAAATCGGTGCTTCATGTCGGGCGGTTTGCAGTGCAAGCTCGATTTTTTCAGGACTGACATGAAAATGTTCTGAAAATTCTTTCCCGGTTTCTTCTGGGCTTTTGCCTGCATCCAGACGACGATGGAACAGTTTTACCGGTCGCACTCCTGTAATCATTCCCCATGCAGATGTCACCCCTGTTGCCTTGCACAACAGCTGATACATGAGGTCGCACATGATAAATTCCGCTTCTTCATACGCAGAGGAAGGCGTTGAGGGAACCTGCTGTTCCATCACTGTTTTCTCTCCGTTTAAGCATAAAGTTACCCTCATAACATTATTTTCAAATCTGTTTTCAATACAATCTTCTTGTTCTGTCGGAGCCGGCGTTGTATCGGGCAGTTGCTCTGTAACAATTTTTTCGTCGGGAAAAAACAGCATTGCAACGCACTCTGCTTCATATTTCATGCTGTGACCGACGTTCCTTATATTCATACGCTGCTTTTTCTCCTTTTGTTCCTCTTAGATAGATTTTGTCATCATTGCACGTTTTAAAAATGGATTTGCCAGTTTTTCATCTTCTAAATTAGTTGCACTTCCGTGTCCCGGAAAAATTTTATAGTATCCCTGAAGAGATCCTAAACGTTTTAAGGACTCAAACAGCGCGCGCTCATCCCCGCCATACAGGTCTGTTCTTCCCATGCTTCCTTGGAAGAGGGTATCTCCACAATAGATCTCATTTCCCTTAATGTAACAAACACCTCCCGGAGTGTGTCCCGGGGTTTCCATTACTGTAAATTCCATATTTCCGCCAGTAAAATGATCCCCGTCCTTTACAATTAAGTCCGGCTGAAATGGTCTTGCGTATGGTGCGACAGAATTTGCCATGCTTTTTTCTCCATCGCAAATCATTTCCAAATCTTTTTCTCCAAGCACAATTTGAATCTGGGGAAAAATCTCTTTTAAGTCTGCAGCCCCGCCCATATGGTCGCCGTGACCATGCGTCAACAATAGATGGGTCGGATTCATCTGATGCTCTGTAATATAATCCGCCACCTTTTTTGCATCTCCTCCACAGTCAACAACAACACAATTTTTGTCATCGTCCCATGTGACATAGCAATTTGTTCCCAAGAGCCCTACATGAATAATTTCTAGATTCATTCTTCTCACCGTCTTTTTTATCTTTTTGGCATAATCTCATCGGTATCCAACATAATGGTCACCGGTCCATCGTTGAGCAGCTCCACCTTCATGTCTGCTCCGAATTTGCCATGCTCTACGGTTTCAACACCGATATCTTTTACTTTCTGCTGGAAATATTCATACAGCCTGTTTGCCTGATCCGGGGCTGCTGCTCTGATAAAGGAAGGTCTTCTTCCCTTTTTGCAGTCAGCATACAAAGTAAACTGAGATACCACCAACATCTGTCCCCCAATATCCAGTAGGGACAGGTTCATCTTATCATTTTCATCAACAAAAATACGCAGGTTTGCACATTTTTCCGCTAAAAAATCTGCTTGTTCTTCTGTGTCCTGCGGACCTACACCCAAAAGTACCAGAAGCCCTTTATTGATACTTCCGATTTTTTCACCTTCTACGGTAACACTAGCATATTTTACTCTTTGAATCAACGCTCTCATAATTTTTTATCTCCGTTTTTATCATATTACTGAATTGATCTTCTAACATCTTCTATTCCTTTGATTGCTCGCAGACTGTTCAGCAGATAATTCAGCTGATCCACACCGTTGACCTCTACTGTTATCTGAACCATAATAACCGAATGGTCTTTACTTTCCTTTGCAATCAATGTGTGCAAAGGAATGTGCATATTACTGAGCAGGATGCTTACATCTGCAAGCAGGGTATCTCTTGGCTGTGAAGTAATATCTATGGTAGACTTAAATTTTTCTGATGTTACAACAGATGCCCACTCTGCTTTCACCCAGCGTCCTTCGTTCTCTTTTGGAGAATTGATAACATTGACACAATCCTGTTTATGGATCGAAACACCGTAGCCTCGGGTAATAAAGCCAGTGATCGGATCGCCCGGAAGAGGATTACAGCATTTTGCAAATTTTACAAGGCAGCCATCCAGACCCTCTACCACAACACCACTGGTTGGTTTTGATGGCTTTTTATTATTGGTTACCGTTTGCTGTATGAGTGCTGTTTTCTTTTCTTCCTCTGCGGTGGAGCGGTATGTTTTTTGGAACTCTTCTTTGACCCTCGGCATCAACCGAGAAAGCAGAACTCCTCCATAGCCAATAGCCGCATAAAAATCATCCAGCGTATTGATGTGCTGACGCTTTGCAATATTTAAAATGAAATCCTCATAATCTTCTTCCGGAATGTTAATTAAATTTCTTTTAAACTCTTTTTCAAGCTCTTCTTTTCCGGTGATAATGTTTTCTTCTCTTCGCTCTTTTTTAAACCATGCACGAATCTTTGTTCTTGCCTCACTGGTCTTTACAATTTTTAGCCAGTCGCGGCTTGGACCATTTCCCGGTCCCTTTGATGTAATAATTTCAACAATCATACCGGTTTCAAGCTTAAAGTCCAACGAAACAATTCTTCCGTCTACCTTAGCACCTGTCATACGGTTGCCGACTGCGGAATGGATTGCATATGCAAAGTCGATAACGGTGGAACCTGTTGGAAGGTTGATAACATCTCCCTTTGGCGTAAAGACAAAACATTCTTCCGGGGCAATATCCGACTTAATGGAACGAACAATATCCTGTGCATCGCCGGAATCTTGCTGAACTTCCAAAAGCTGTCTTACCCATGCAAGACGCTCTTCCAGTTTATCTTTCTTTTCAATTCCCGCCTTATATTTCCAGTGAGCTGCAATACCGTATTCTGCTGTGTAGTGCATATCCCAGGTTCGAATTTGAATTTCAAACGGAATCCCTTTTTTATCCAAAACCGTTGTGTGCAGCGACTGGTACATATTGGCTTTTGGGGTAGAGATGTAGTCTTTAAAGCGATTTGGAATCGGAGTAAAAGCATCGTGCATCAATCCCAAAACAGCATAACAGTCATATGGGGTATCAACAATGACACGAACCGCATATACATCATAAATCTCATCAAAATTTCTGCCCTGCATATATACCTTGCGGTAGATGCCATAGATACTTTTTACGCGGCTTTGCAAAAAGAATTTCATATTTTCTTTTTCCAAACGGTCCCGAATCTTTTCCTGAATTGCGATGAGAAAATTTTCCCGTTCTTCTTTTTTTAACTTTAACAAACGCTCGATTTCCTCACAGGCAATCGGGTCCAAAAAGCGAAGTGAAATGTCTTCCAGTTCCTCTTTGATAGGACGGATACCCAAACGGTCGGCAAGTGGGGCATAAACCTCCATTGTTTCCAATGCCTTTTCTCGGCGTTTATACTCTTTCCAGTATTCTCCGGTGCGCATATTATGCAGACGGTCGGCAAGCTTTACAATAATAACTCGCACATCTTTTGCCATTGCAAGCAGCATCTTACGCACATTTTCTGCCTGTCGCTGTTCTTTAGTGGAGTAGCTGAGCTTTGTGAGCTTAGTAACACCATCCACCATCAGTGCAACATCGGCACCAAAGCGTTTTTTAATATCGTCCACTGTGGATGTGGTATCCTCCACAACATCATGCAATAAACCGGCGCAGATTGTTTCAGTATCCATACCCAACTCCACCAATATTTGCGCAACTGCGATTGGGTGGGTGATGTATGGATCTCCTGATTGCCGCATTTGACCATCGTGTGCTTTTTGAGCATACTCATACGCTTCTGTAATTTTATCAAAATCATATGGTCTGTTGCTCTCTTTTAATATCTTCATTAAATTTTCAAACTCATACATAAACTTACTCACCAACCTTCAATCGTTTCAAAATTGTGGATTGTTCCAGCTGTGTTTTTGCAACCTGTTTTGGAACACAAAGTACCGGGTCTGGGCAAACCGGGTCTCTCATAACCGAAATCAATCCCAGTTCTTCCATAACATCAAGACAAATCATCATCTTACAATAATTAAAATGATGTAAACGACACCACAACATATCGTATCCAAATGGGTATGCCTTGCACTGCCTCAAAAAACGGTATAGCACGGCTACATCTTGCCTGTCCGGGCAGATGTAGGCTCGAATTTTATCTTCCAGTGGCTCTTGTCGACAATATTTTTCATAGTATTGACGACCCACAATCAGCTTGTCCTGTTTGATGCCATGCAAACGTACATCTTTTATTTTTATGGAAAGATTCTTCTCTCCGTTATATTCGTTAATATCCAGGTTCGCTGCCACATCTACAACATCTCCCACACAAAACGGGAATGTGTTGGTAGACATTCTAAAATAAACTGCCTGTATTGTTTTTCCCTGGTAGGACAATTTTAAGCGAAGATGCTTATTTTCACTCAGCGGTGTGATCGACTCTATTTTACAGCCCATCATCGCTATAACAGGTACTTCGTTGCCGCAGCCGAATGGTTCCAGTGTTTTCATGCCATATACTGTGTCCAAATTCAGCTGCTGCACAGAAAGAATGGCATCTATTTTCAACTCGTCCACCGGCATGATGTCGAAATGTTCATGTGCATCCTGCAAAATTTCTGCTGCAAACTCTTTAATATTTTTGGTTGCAACAGTCATACCTGCTGCCTGATTGTGACCACCATAGCGGGTCAGCAATCGGCTGCATCTTGCAATTGCATCTATCATCGAGTAGCCTTCTACACTTCTTGCAGAGCCCCTTGCTTCATCCCCTTCGATGGAAAACAAAATACACGGCTTTGAGTATTCCTCCACCAGCCTTGCTGCGGCAATGCCGATAACACCATGGTGCCAACCATTTCCATATAGAATCAAAACACGTTCTCGAAGCACTTCCGGATGAAGGGCAATCTTTGCATCAATCTCTGCGTAAATTTGATCTACCAAAGCTTTTCTTTGGTGATTGAGTGTATCCAACTGCTGTGCCAACTCATATGCTTGTGAAAAGCGATCTGCAAGCAGCAATTCCATTGCAAGGTCTGCCTGACCCAGTCTTCCGGCTGCGTTAATTCTTGGTGCAATCCCAAAAGCAAGGGAGGTGGAATCCAGGTGTTTCCCTGAAAGTCCGGCTGCCTCAATTAAAGCTTTCACTCCTAACTGCTCACCTAAAGAGATACATTCCAGCCCCTTTTGAACAATCAGACGGTTTTCTCCTGTTAATTCCACAACATCGGCTACTGTTGCAATTGCTGCAAGCTCCCCAAAATGCCAAATCATTTCTTCTCCGGAAAGGTCACCTTCCATCGCACAAATCAGCTTAAAAGCAATGCCTGCTCCGCACAGATTTTCAAATGGATACTCACAATCTCTGCGGTGTGGGTCAACCACAGCGCACGCCTGCGGCAGCTCCGGTCTTGGCTGATGGTGGTCGGTAATCACCAAATCAATTCCAATAGAAGCAGCATATTTTGCTTCTTCCAACGCAGAAATGCCGTTATCCACCGTAACAATCAGGTCTACCTGCTGCTGTTTTAAAAAATCCAGCGCTTGACAGTTTAAACCGTATCCCTCTGTATCTCTGTCAGGAATATAATAGAGCACTCTTGCTCCCAAGTCTTCCAGATAGGTATACAGCATCGCTGTCGCAGTAATTCCGTCGCAGTCATAATCTCCGTAAACGGCTATCTGTTCGCCTTCTTCTACTGCACGGCTCAGTCTATCCACTGCTGCCTGCATATCTTTCATTAAGAACGGGTCGTGCATTTTTTCTTTCCCCTGCTGACCGATGTAAACGCTTGCCTCATCCGGCTGTGTTACACCTCTGCCACCAAGAATCTGTGCTGCAATCTCCGAAATTCCTGTTTTATCTATTAAATTTTTCACTCTTTCGGAGTCTGCCTGTGGCAGCTTCCATTTTTTAAAACCCACAACCGATTCCTCCGTGTTCTGCTTTTTTCTCCTTAAAATACCCTATCAGGTATAATTCGACTAGTATATTTTATCATTTTTTCACTCTAAATTCAATCTTTATTTAGCAAAATAGCAAAGAAAAGCGGCTCCAACTAAAAAATGGAGTCGCTTTTCAATTTAATTATTCATGCTGTCACAGTTGTCTTTAAAGTCGCTGAGGCGGGGCGGGAAAAAGTCTTCCATCGGGAACTGTATCTTTTTGAACATTTCACATGGGTCACCGGTGGAATATTCACTCTCTTTATCCGGGATACAGAAATCGTATGCCGGAATCATCATCTGTACTTTTCTCTGAAGCTGGACAATCGTAAACAGTCCCAGAGTGATGTAAACCTCTTTGCTTACCTCAACATCCTGGAAACTTCCTCCGACTTCGGTGCAAATCTGGCAAGGAATAACGGAACACGGACAACATTTCTTTTCCGGACACTCCACATAGCGACAGGCAAGACAGATTGGGTCCACAATTTGTACCACTGCATTCGGCATCGAGGTCATCTGCTCACTGTTGCCGCAGCAGTTGCTGTGAGAGGAAAATACACGGGAATTTGCTTCGCTTCCGTACAGAATTACCTTTTTCGAGAAATAGGAAATTCCACAGCAGTTTACTGCCGGTGTGCCGGGCGATAAGTACGCAGACATTTCCACAAGAAAATAAAAGGTCATATCAACCGAATAGAACCCTTTATTAAAGGGAACGCTTTCTACATCGACACAAACATTTAATACCTTTACCTTTTTGCATTTGATACTTGCTGCCTTATCAATAATGGGCTGGGTCTTGTCGCTGAAAAAGACCTGAAGGTCCTCCAGACAATCCTTGTCGCTGCACGAATCATAAATTCGCTCCGCATCAATACAGACAGCCTCTTTAAAGCAGGTGCAATCATTCGGGCGGTTTGCTTTTGATTCTGCCATAATATCCCTCCGTTTTTTATCCTGCGGTTTTGGGTATGGCTACAAAGCAAAAACCGCAGCTGATTTGATACATCGGCACCTTTTTGTGCTGATACTCAATATCAGTCTATGAAAGATTCAAGATTTTGTGAACCAAACTGTGAATATTCTGGCAAATTGCTTTAAATTTTTCTGCATAAAATCCTTAAGTTCAAAAACTTTACGTTATACCACCCTGAATATCTTTTATAATATAATCCCTTTCCGCCTTTTTTGAGCCTTTCACCGTCTGCAACAAAACATTTTTTGTAATTGATGAAAAGTTTAAGACAATTTTGTCAGCTTTGCAAATTTGTACATAATTTTTTTGGTACCGATTTGGTCAAACAAAACTTCCAACAAACAGTCGCCGCCCATTGGTGTGATTTTAACGATGTTGCCTTCACCAAAGGTTTTATGGCTGACTCTGTCGCCTGCTTTCAGAGTACAAGCAGCACCGGAAGGGGCATCAGAGCTATATGCCACTGTTTTTCTTGCCGCTGCCATTCCTCCTACTCCAATATCGTTTGAAGAATGGTTCTTTTTCGGAGGTGTTTTTTGAAGTTCTGACGGTTTTGCTTTGCGAATGGTTTTATCATCCACATTACAGCATACTGCCGGAATCTCGGTGACAAATCGAGATACACGGTTTCTTACCGTCTGACCAAAAATCATGCGCTGGGCAGCATTGGTAATATACAACTGTTTTTTTGCTCGGGTGATACAAACATAGGCAAGTCGGCGCTCCTCTTCAATCTGTTCCGGATTATAGATTGCCTGCATTCCCGGAAAGATGCCCTCTTCTGCTCCGCAGAAAAAGACATTGTTAAACTCAAGACCTTTTGCAGAGTGCATAGTCATCATGATTACCCTATCTGCTTCTTCATCGTAATTATCAAGGTCGGTGTACAGGGTAACTTCCTCCAAAAATCCTGCCAGTGTTGGCAAAATAATTTCTGGTTCTTCATCAGGGTTTTCCGGGTCTATCGAAGGCTGGGGCAGCTTTTCGGTTTCTTCCACATATTTTATGATGTTGGATTTCAGCTCGTTCACGTTCTCTATCCGATTTAGCCCTTCTTCTCCCTGCATTTTTAAATAATTCATATATCCAGTTTCTTCCAGCAGCTCATCAAACAACTCTTCTAATCCGCTGTTTTCTGCCGTTTCTCCCAGATGTTCAATCATCTGAGCAAACTCCATCAATGGCTTGCATTTCTTTGCTAGAGGCTGATATTCGTCAGCATGACCAAGCACTTCAAACAGCGGCAGATTAAGCATATCCGCAATCTCCTGTGCCTTATCTACGGTTGTATCACCAATACCACGTTTTGGCTCATTGATAATTCTTTTTAAACGAATTGCATCCGAGTGATTGTTGATAACACTGAGATATGCGATAATATCTTTAATTTCTTTACGGTCATAGAATCGCTGACCACCGATGATTTTATAAGCAATTCCCGAGCGGATGAGTGCGTTTTCTACGGTGTTGGACTGAGCATTCATACGGTATAAAATTGCGTGTTCCGAGAACTTCTGTCCTTTTGCAACGTTATCCAGAATAGTATCGGCAATAAATCTTGCTTCGTCCAGTTCGTTTAAACCACGGTATACCTTAATCTGAGTTCCTTTTGGATTCTGTGTCCAAAGAGTTTTTCCTTTTCTTTGTGTATTATTTTCAATGACAGCATTTGCAGCATCCAAAATCGTTTGGGTGCAGCGATAGTTTTGCTCCAAACGAATGACCTTTGTATTGCGATACTGATTTTCAAAGTTCAGAATATTTTCAATGGTCGCTCCGCGGAATTTATAAATACTTTGGTCGTCATCACCTACCACGCAGATGTTATTGTGCCCACCTGCCAGCAAACTTACCAGCAAAAACTGGGAATTGTTGGTATCCTGATACTCGTCCACCATAATGTAGCGGAAGCGATTGCGGTATTTTTCCAGCACATCCGGAAACTTTTGGAAAATTTGAACTGTAAAAATAATGATGTCATCAAAGTCCAAAGCATTGGCAGCCTTTAAACGTTTCTGATAGTACTCATAAACTTTCGCAACGATTTCCTGACGATAATCCCCTCCTGCATCTCGTAAAACATCTGTCGGAGAAAGCATCTGGTCTTTTGCTGTGCTGATAGATGCCAAAATTCCCTTTGGAGCCATGCTTTTTTCCTGTACTCCCAGCTCTTTCAGTGCTTCCTTAATAATACGGACTGAATCATCGGTATCATAAACGGTAAAGCTGCGGTCAAATCCCAACTGGTGGATTTCTCTTCTTAAAATGCGCATACAAGCAGAATGAAAAGTCGAAGCCTGGATATCCAGCGCCTGCTCGCCCAACATTGCCTCTAAACGCTCTTTCAGCTCACCTGCTGCCTTGTTGGTAAAGGTAATTGCAAGAATATTCCACGGCTTAATCGGTCTATCTGCTACAATGCGACTCAGTCTTTCTCTTGTAATATCACCATCGTCCAGCTTATCATCCAACCAATTCTGCAAAAAATCCAGTTCGTCCTCTCCAACCCATGTCGGAACATATTCACTTTGATAAGCGTTTCCGAACTCTACCATATTGGCTATGCGGTTAACAACTACTGTTGTTTTACCGCTGCCTGCACCTGCTAAAATTAAAACCGGACCTTCGGTCTGAAAAACTGCCTCTCTTTGTTTATCATTCATTTTGGAAAATCTTTTTTCCAAAACAGCTTTTCGCAGCTGTAAAAAACGATTTTCAAACGCCTGTGACATGAATGCTACCAAACCTTTCTCTATCAAAAAATCCATTATTGATTATACTGTCTGCGGAAAAATCATTATACCATATTTTTCTTTGAAAATCCATTGACACAACTATCAATTTACAGCCCCGATAATTGCGGTAAAAGCCTTTAACACAACAAAAAAGAAGGGTTTAAAACAACCCTTCTTTTTTGTTGTGTTATGTAAACTATTGTTGAATATAAGTTTTATAATCCGTTTCCTCTTTGATACAACCGTTTTCCAAAACAACAATACGGTCAGCATCTTTCAGGAAGTCGATTCGATGAGAAATGGAGATGACAGTAAGGTTTTGCTCACGCTTTAGACGAAGCAATAGGTTTTTTATTTCTTCTTCCGAATCTCGGTCAATATTTGCTGTAACTTCATCCAACAAAATAATTTTATCAGTTTGCCTATTGGGGATAAATCGGTCAATAACTTGCTACATTAAAATGCTGGGTACAAGAGCAATCAGCTCAATTGCAAGAAACATAACAGATGATAAAACCGCATATCCCCAAAATCCGGGCATGGACTATATAATGGTTCGTCGAACAGCCTTTTCGCTATTCTTATGTGCGTTCACGATAGTTTCAACTCCTTGCATAAACTTGTGTGAATAGGTACTCAAATACAACAGCAAAAATATCAGGCAAACAATAGGGTTTGTCTATCATTTCACTGTTAAAATTATCCGTAAGTAAGATGAGCGTATTTTGATTTATTGGGTTTTATATAAAAATCCGGATTCGGAAAAGCACATTTTTTATAACCGAGGTTTGCCCACGAATACCTTCCCTTCTTTTCCTATCTATCAAACTTTCCGTAATTCCCTGATTGACTGCAAACATCACCAAGTAAAGATGCGACAACGTTTGTGATAATCCTTTTAATAGAACTTTTCACTAAAAAGTTCTGTTAAATAGTTTAGCCTATAATTTTAAAGAAATCTATTCATAAAAAAGACAAACAGAGAATGAAATCTTTTTCTCAATATACAATTTATTATACTGATATCAGAAATTTTTTTCTTTATTTTATAGTTTTTAAGCTGTGTTTATGAAAGCAATTTTCAAATCAATATTTCTTAATAAGGTTTATTTATCATTTTAATAAAATAAATATATTTTACTTATCAAATTTATTATAGTATGCTAGGCACATACAATGATGTTTAAAATCAAGGAGGATTTATTCATGAAGAAAAAAGTAAGCGCCGCTACCCTGTGGCAACTGTTTGCATCAATGTTTATACTAAGTTCCTGTACCTTTGGGGGCGGATTTGTTATTGTGTCATTGATGAAGAAAAAATTTGTTGATGATAAACATTGGCTGGATAAAGACGAGATGTTGGACATTACCGCAATTACACAATCATCTCCCGGACCTTTGCCGGTAAATGCGTCGGTTATTATCGGTTATCGTATGGCAGGGCTTTTGGGATCTGTTATAGCCGTTCTGGGAACCATCCTTCCCCCAATGATTATTATTTCGTTAATAAGCTTATGCTATGAGCAGTTCAGAACCAACAAAGTTATCGCTCTGGCTTTGCAGGTAACAAGAGCCGGTGTAGCTGCTGTTATTATTGATGTAACATTGAATCTTGCCGGCAAAATCCTGAAAGCAAAAAATTCGTTTTATATTACTATGATGGTGATCTGCTTTATTGCCGTCGCCGTATTTCATGTTAGTGCAATGTTCGTCATCTTATCATGTTTGTTTATCGGCATCATCAGCGCAGTTATCGCTTCCAGAAAGGAGATTGCATAATATGATTTGGAAATTATTTTTAGCCTTTATTCAGGTTGGTCTGTTCAGCGTTGGCGGAGGCTATGCTGCCATTCCACTCATTCAAGACCAGATTGTTAATATCCATCAGCTGATGACAATAGAACAATTCAGTGACTTGATCACCATTGCCGAAATGACACCGGGGCCAATCTCCATCAATTCATCCACCTTTGTCGGAATGCAGTTGGCTGGTGTTCCGGGCGTTATTATCTGTACAATCGGCTGTATTATTCCTTCTTTTATCATCTGCTTGCTGTTAGCGCATTTTTACTATAAATATCGAGATTTTGGCGGCATCGGAACGGTGCTTGCATCTTTAAGACCGGCAGTTGTTGCCTTGATTGGTTCTGCCGGTTTATCCATCCTTACAATCGGTATTTTTCGGGACGGCGTTATTGCCGTGCAAAACATTCAATATATAGAAATGGTTCTTTTTGCTGTCTGCTTATATCTTTTGAGAAAATTCAAAACAAATCCTATCATGATTATTTTAGGTAGCGGATTTGTTGGAACGCTCCTTTATTTGGCTGTTTAAAACCTCGATAAATACTTTCATTGTTGGGGAGATATATTTATTTTTATGATAAATTAGCCGAACCGAACGTTCAAACTTCATATCGTGAAACGGGAGTGTTTTTAATACTCCCGTTTTCAGTTCTTCCTCAACCATCATTTTGGATAAAGATGCGATACCGTCTGTATATAATAAAGCCTGTTTAATTGCCTCTACAGTGCTGCATGAATAATTTATTTTGAGTTGAATCCCCATTTCCTGTAAATGCAACTCGAGCTGATTCCTTTTGCTGCTTCCATCTTCCCGAGTAATAAAAGAATACTGTTCAAGGTCATGATATGCAATGTTTGTTTTTTGCAGCAAAGGGTGATCTGCTCTGACTGCAAAAACCAGCTCATCCTCTATAACATTTTGAACAACTAGGTTTGGATTATCAACATATCCTTCTACCAATGCAAGGTCTAAAAGATAATCGTTTACCATTCCTTCAATTTTGCTGGTATTATTGATTGTAACTTCATAGCTTATGCTATCCAATCTTTTCTTTAAGCTTTGAATCAGAGGGGGCAGCAAACATGTACCAACACTTACAGAGGCTCCAATGCGAATGTGATTCTGTTGCCCCTGTATATTGATTTGATCTTCCATATCCTGAAACATTGCAAGAATATTTAGTGCGTGATCCCTCACGGTTTCCCCTATCGCTGTTAAATAAAGCCGATGGTTTATTCTTTCAAATAATTTTATATTATAATGCTTTTCTAAATCTGCAATAATTTTTGAAATTGCCGGCTGAGATATATTTAGTTTTTCGGCTGCTGCGTGCATGGTTTTTTCCTGACATACCATCACAAAAACTTTTAAATGATGCAGTGTCATTTTTTTCCTCCCATCCATCTATAATTGTATTTGCAAATTTCCCGGATTCATATATCACAATTATTATAGACGGAATATAAAACAAAGACAATCAAAAACATTCATGA
>JAHHTY010000030.1 GCA_020024325.1 Negativibacillus sp. | reverse complement strand
AAAAAATCGATTTTTTTGAAAAAAGAGAGGAAATCCTTTCCTCTCTTCTCCTTTTCTCCCTTTTTATGCGGGGTTTTGCTTATTAGATTTTCGTTGAATTTCCATTCATTCTATTGTAAAATAGGTCCAATAGAGAATTTAAAGTCAATTTACCTTAGAAAGAAGGAAATTCATTGCCTATCAATATTCCTGATAATCTTCCAGCACGCCAAACTCTCGAAGATGAAAACATCTTTATTATGACTGAAAGGAGAGCATCCTCGCAGGATATTCGTCCTTTACAGATTTTAATTTTAAATCTTATGCCTAAAAAACTGGAAACCGAACGTCAGCTTCTTCGTATGCTCAGCAACACTCCTTTGCAAGTTGACATAGAGTTGATGCAAACCGCTACCTATCACTCCACACACACCTCACAAGAACACCTACTCAAGTTTTATAAAACTTTCGACGAATTAAAGGAAAATTACTTTGATGGAATGATAATCACCGGTGCCCCTGTCGAACAGATGGAATTTGAAGAGGTTGCCTATTGGGATGAACTGTGCCAAATTATGGAATGGTCCAAATACCATGTTCATTCTACTTTGCACATCTGCTGGGGAGCACAAGCCGCCCTTCACTACCATTATGGATTACAGAAATCTCTTCTTCCTAAGAAGATGTTTGGCGTTTTTCCCCATACTTTAGAGGATAAAACTGTTCCGCTGTTGCGTGGTTTTGATGAGATTTATCAAATGCCCCACTCTCGCCATACCGAAATAAAGGAATCTCAAATCCGTTCCATAGAAGGACTGTACGTCCTCTCATCTTCCCCGATTGCCGGAGTCAATATCGTTTCCAATCATAATGGCAGACAAATTTTTATTTTCGGTCATTCCGAGTATGAATCAGACACCTTAGCCCAAGAATATTTTCGTGATCTTGATAAAGCCGAGGAAATCGAGCTTCCCTATCATTATTTCCCTAATGATGATCCTTCCAAAAAACCTGTGCGAACTTGGCGAAGCCACGCTTATTTGTTCTATTCTAACTGGCTAAATTATTATGTATACCAATCTACACCTTATACTTTATGCCATGATCGTACACACTCTAAATTCTTTCCTCACTAAATTTGCTTTTATATTAAATACCTAAAATTTACTTCAGAAAGGAGTTTCTTTATGCTTTGCGATTTACACATTCATTCCTACTATTCTGATGGAACATGGTCTTCCGAAAAGATCGCCTCTATCTGTAAGGAAAAACAAATTGAACTTTTTTCTATCACCGACCATAATCTATTATCAGCCTATCCTGAAGCTATACAGGCTGCAAATCAATATGGTATCCGCTGTATTACCGGAGTTGAGATTGACTGTATCCTCAATGCAAAGAGCTTTCATGTCTTGGGATATGGGGTTGACCCTTCCAATGAACCGCTGCTAAAATTACTAAAAGATGCCCGTAAAGTCCTTGACCAAATGAGTGACCGTCTTGTGGAAGCAATCGAGCAAAACCCTTTCGACCCAGAGCATCCCGTATCCGTACAAGATTATCTTTCCTACACCTATTCCCCCTCCCGTGGAGGATGGAAAGGTCTTAATTACCTCATCGATAGAAATCTTGCCCATGACTTTGACAGTGCATTGTCTTTATACGGACAGTACAACATTTCTTATGAACAAAGTGCCTTTCCTTCGATGGAAGAAACCTGTAAAGCTATCGTAGCAGCGGGCGGCTATCCTGTTCTGGCACATCCCTCCAACTATTTCCCACTGGATGATACTCTGGAAGAAAATCTTCTGAAAACTGTTCAAGCGGGCGTACAGGGAATAGAATGTTACTATCCCGCACAATCTCCCCAATATACTCAACGCTGCATTGATTTTTGTAACGCTCATCAGCTATATATTACCTGTGGTGGAGATTCTCATGGAGAATTTCAAACCGAAGTTGACGGTGTTTTTTATTATATTGGCACATCCAGTGTAGACAAATCCAAATTAAAATTGTGGTTTTAAAATTTTGTACTATCAAAAAGGGGTGTCAGAATCTAATAGATTCTGACACCCCTTTTTATTCATTATCTTAATTAAAATCCTGAAACGTGTCCTCGCTCCATTGCGCCGTACAGTCGTTTCTTAAATCCTTTGTTCTCCTTGTCCATCATGCGAATCCATTCTTTTGTTCGTTCTCGATTGGTACAACCGTCCACCGGACATTTGCTTTTCACGATTGGTAAATTTTCATGGTGTGCTGCCGCTGAAATCAAACTTTCTTCTGCCATCACCATCGGACGAATCATCGTTAAATCTTTTCTGGAAAGATAAGTTACCGGCTGAAAGCAACCGATTCTTCCCTCCTGAAACAGATTCATAATAAAAGTTTCTATTGCATCGTCATAGTGATGACCCAAAGCAATTTTGTTACAGTTATTCTCTTTTGCAGCGTCGTGTAAACAGCCTCTTCTCATTCTCGCACACAAACTGCATGGATTGCTTTCATTTCGTACATCAAAGATAATCTGCCCGATCTCGGTTCTTTTGAGAATATACGGCACACCTAGTTCCTCGCACAATTTTGCTACCGGAGAATAATCCGTCTGAACACCATTAAAAGAAGGGTCCAGTGTAATGGCAACTACTTCGTATGGAATACCGATATAAGAACGCAGCTTAACCAAGCCAACTAACAGTGCAAGTGAATCCTTTCCGCCGCTCACTCCGACTGCGATTCTGTCCCCCGGCTGTATCATATCATACTTTTCAATTGCCCTTCTCATAAGACCTGCCAGTTTCTGCATTGCTGCCATCTTATTCCTCCTCTTTATGATTTCTGCGATAGTTCAGATAATTTTCCAAAATAATGGTTGCTGCAACTGCGTCAATTACCTGTTTACGTTTTTTACCTCTTGTATTGGTTTCATTTAAAAAGCCAATCGCTGAAACTGTGGTCTGTCTTTCATCCCACATCACCACCGGGACCGAAACCAATTCTTTCAGTTTTTCTGCAAATTCTTCACACAGTTCCGCTCTTGGTCCCTTCGAGCCATCCATATTCAGCGGATGCCCTACTACAACCATCTCTGCTCCCTGTTCCTGTGCTTGCTCTGCTGCTTTTTGTACTGTGGTTGGAAAGTGTTTCTCCTCAATGACACAAACAGGGCTTGCAAGCAGTTCCCCACGGTCACAAATTGCAATTCCCGTTCTGGAATCCCCAAAATCCACTGACATAATTTTCATTCTTTCGTCCACCCTTTCTTTCTGTTCATGTGTTTCAGAATACCACAGTGATTTCTAATTTTCAACTCTATTTTATTTCTTGCAAATCTTTTTTCCTTATGTTACACTGAGTCTAAAATTAAATATAAAAACTAAAGTCAAATTATGAAAGGAGTCTTTTTATGCAGCCACTCTTTACTGCCCACTTTCAGTATACTTTAAAGGAATACCAAAAATTTGTTTCTACAATCTATAAAAAAGTTCTTAAAATTCACCTTCGACTTGCACTGCTTGCTGTTCTTATCTTGCTGCTTGCATTTTTCACAAGCGACATTTCCGTCAAAATCGGCTTCTTTATTGGTGTGTTATTGATTCCTTTTATTTTTTATTTTTCAAATCGTATCCGCTCTAAAAAGATGTATCTTCAAATGAAAAACCTCCAATCCACATCATACGACTTTTCTTTCTATCCGGACCACCTGGAAATCACCAGCAGTATCGGCAACACCAATCTTCCTTATGATAAACTCTTCCGTATCATCGAAACTCCTACTAATTTTTATATCATGCTAACAAAACAGCAGGGTTCTATCTTGATAAAAGAAAACTGCTCCCCAGAGCTTATTTCTTTCCTGCAAAATTTGATGCAGCAATTCCAAAAATAAAAAAGTAAAAGTAATAAACAAAAACAAATCCTCCACTGTATCCCATCAGAATACCGTGGAGGATTTTACTTTACCTTAAAATTATCCTTTAAACTCAAAACCCCCGCCACAAAAGTGGCGGGGGTTTTATCAGTTCATCTTAAACAATAAGATGTCCCAAACTATTTAGCAGCGTACAGTTCGCCCAGACGGAGCAGATGCTCGTATCTGTTTTTAGCGTTCTGTGCAGCCTCTTCGAAGAGTTCTTCTGCTCTTTCTGGGAATGCACGAGTCAGAGAGGAGTAACGAGCCTCACCCATAATGAACTCTTTGTAATCGGTAGTTGGTGCTTTGCTATCCATCATGAATGGATTCTTTCCTTCTGCTTTCAGAGATGGGTTGAAGCGGAACATATTCCAGTAACCACAATCAACAGCACGTTTCATCTCGCTCTGGCAGTTGGTCATACCACCTTTGATGGAGTGCATTTCACATGGAGCATAGCCGATAACCAGAGATGGACCTGGATATGCTTCAGCTTCAGCCAGAGCCTTGATGGTCTGGTTCATATCAGCACCCATAGCAATCTGAGCTACATAAATGTAACCGTAGGACATAGCAATTTCAGCAAGGCTCTTCTTAGCGATTGTTTTACCAGCTGCTGCAAACTGAGCAACCTGACCAATCTGAGAAGCTTTAGAAGCCTGACCACCGGTGTTAGAGTATACCTCAGTATCAAATACCATAATGTTAACATCTTCGCCGGAAGCAAGAACATGGTCTACACCGCCAAAGCCGATGTCGTATGCCCAACCGTCACCACCGAAGATCCAAACAGATTTCTTGGAGAGGTATTCTTTCTGTGTCAGGATATCTCTTGCTTTATCACAATCGCAAGTTTCCAGAACAGCAATCAGTTCTTCAGATGCAGCCTGGTTTGCTTTGCCGTCGTTTACTGTATCGAGATATTTCTGACCTGCAACTTTTACTTCTTCGTTGCAAGCGTTTTCTACTACATCTTTAACCTTCTCAATCAGCTGATCACGAATTGCTTTCTGACCAAGGTACATACCGAAACCATGCTCAGCGTTGTCCTCGAACAGGGAGTTAGCCCAAGCTGGACCATGACCTTTTTCGTTTACAGTATATGGAGATGTTGCAGCAGGACCGCCCCAGATAGAGGAACAACCTGTTGCGTTGGAGATGTACATTCTGTCACCAAACAGCTGGGTGATCAGACGAGCATAAGAAGTTTCTGCACAACCAGCACAGGAACCGGAGAACTCGAGCAGAGGTTTCTCAAACTGGCTTCCCTTAACGGTTTCTTTTGCAGGCATGCCTTCCTTCTTGGAAACATTAGCAACCAGATAATCAAATACCGGCTGTTTGTTTTCCTGGCTTTCACGTGGAACCATTGTGATTGCCTTTTCTTTAGCAGGACAAACACCGATACAAACTCCACAACCCATACAATCCATAGGAGATACGGAAATTGTGAATTTGTATCCTTCCAGACCTTTACCAATCATCTTAGCAGTCTGCAGACCTTCCGGAGCAGCAGCAGCTTCTTCCTCTGTCAGAGCGAATGGACGAATGGTAGCGTGTGGACATACATAAGAACAGCGGTTACACTGGATACATTTTGTTTCATCCCATTCAGGAACCATAACAGCAACGCCACGTTTTTCGTAAGCGGAAGCACCCTGTTCAAAGGTACCATCTGCATGGTTTACAAATGCGGATACTGGCAGGCTGTCGCCGTCCATCTTAGCAACTGGTTCCATAATATCCTGAACCATGGTGATAAGTTTTGCGTTGTCGCCTGGCAGTTTTTCTTCTTCTTTGTGATCTTCAGCGTTAGCCCAGTCAGCCGGAACGTCGATCTTAACATAGTAGTCAAAACCTGCATCAATAGCATCGTGGTTCATTTTTACGATTGCCTCACCTTTTTTAGAGAAGCTGCGTGTAGCTGCATCTTTCATGTAGGTGATTGCATCTTCTTTTGGCAGTACGCCGGCAAGAGCAAAGAATGCAGACTGAAGAATAGTGTTGGTACGTTTGCCCAGACCAATTTCAATTGCTTTATCAATAGCATTGATGGTGTACAGCTGAACATTGTTTTTAGCAATGTAGCGTTTAGCTTCAGCAGGCATATGCTCGTTAAGCTCTTCCGGAGTCCACTGACAGTTAATCAGGAATACACCGCCTGGTTTAACGTCACGAACCATCTTGTAGCCTTTTGTTACATAAGATGGGTTGTGGCAAGCAACAAAGTCTGCTTTGTTGATGTAGTATGGGCTCTTGATTGGTTTGTCACCAAAACGCAGGTGGGAAATAGTGATACCACCGGTCTTTTTAGAGTCATACTGGAAGTATGCCTGTACATATTTATTAGTGTGGTCACCGATGATCTTGATGGAGTTCTTGTTTGCACCAACAGTACCATCACCGCCCAGACCCCAGAATTTACATTCGATGGTGCCTTCTGCTGCGGTATTTGGAGCTGCTTCTTCATCCAGAGACAGGTTGGTAACGTCATCTTTAATGCCCAGGGTGAAACGAGCTTTTGGAGCGTCTTTAGCCAGTTCATTGTAAACTGCAAAGATGCTTGCAGGTGTAGTATCTTTAGATCCCAGACCGTAACGGCCACCGATGATGGTAGCTTCACGACCAGCTTCGCTCATTGCGGACATAACGTCCAGATGCAGAGGTTCTGCAAATGCGCCTGGCTCTTTTGTACGGTCAAGAACAGCGATCTTCTTAGCAGTTGCAGGAATTGCATCCAGAAGATGTTTTGCTGGGAATGGACGGTACAGTCTTACTTTAACAAGACCAACCTTTTCGCCTTTAGCGGTCAGGTAGTCGATAACTTCTTCTGCTACGTCACAGATGGAACCCATAGCAACAATGACACGGTCAGCATCTGGTGCACCATAGTAGTTAACCAGTTTGTAGTCTGTGCCAAGTTTAGCGTTAACTTTGCCCATGTATTCTTCTACAATACCTGGAATTGCATCATAGTAAGAGTTGCAAGCTTCACGATGCTGGAAGAAGATATCTCCGTTTTCGTGAGAACCGCGCATGGTTGGGTGTTCTGGGTTGAGTGCACGTTTACGGAATGCTTCTACTGCATCCATATCGCACATTTCTTTGAGGTCTTCATAATCCCATACTTCGATTTTCTGAATCTCGTGGGAGGTACGGAAGCCGTCAAAGAAGTTAATGAATGGAACACGACCTTTAATTGATGCCAGGTGAGCAACAGCGCCCAGATCCATAACTTCCTGTGGGTTGGTTTCAGCCAACATAGCAAAACCGGTCTGACGGCAAGCATAAACGTCAGAGTGGTCACCAAAGATGTTCAGTGCGTGGGAAGCAACTGTTCTTGCAGAAACGTGGAATACGCAAGGAAGCAGCTCACCTGCAATTTTGTACATATTTGGAATCATCAGAAGAAGACCCTGGGAAGCGGTGTATGTAGTGGTAAGTGCACCTGCGTTCAAAGAACCATGCACGGTACCTGCTGCACCTGCCTCGGACTGCATCTCCATTACCTTAACGGTAGAACCAAAGATGTTCTTTTTACCCTGTGCAGACCACTGGTCTACATAATCAGCCATTGGGCTGGAAGGGGTGATTGGGTAAATGCCGGCAACTTCTGTAAATGCATAAGACACATATGCAGCAGCATTGTTGCCGTCCATGGTTTTCATAGATCTAGCCATGATATTTTATTCCTCCTTGATGGTTATATGATGGTATTACAACATATCATACATACTTACATTATGAATTTTAGCATTTTTTGAAAGGCTTGTAAAGGGACAAAGTGTGTCAACTTCTTTCCCATCATATATAGTTTTTTTACACATTTACCATATATCCCTATTTCCTCTGTAACCGTTTAAGCATTTTGTATATTTTAAAGTTCCATTATTGTACGATTGAATCATTTTTCAATTTTGCATTGCTCTTTGCTGCCTTTCTCTTCTTTTTTTGCAAAAACACGCGCCAGCTCGATTTTAAATAAAAATCTCACTAACAGCCATCCCAATCCATGCAAAGCCCTAATACCGCTTAAAATCAGCTTTTTTACGTCAAAAAGTAAATTGACATCCAATTCTTCTTTGTGTATAGTAGTATAATATGTAGGGGATTTTTCGGTGTTTCCCTGCACTAACAAAAAATTTAATCTTTAAAAAAAGGAGTAAAAAATGGACCCTGACAGTACTAACAGTATTATTCTTCATCTCGTGATTCTTCTGGCGCTGATTTTCGTAAATGCTTTTTTTGCAATGAGCGAAATTGCTATCGTCACTTTTAACGACAACAAGCTCAAGAAAATGGCTGAAAATGGCAACAAACGTGCCGCTACCCTTTTAAAAATGGTTTCGGAACCTTCAAAATTCCTTTCCACCATTCAGGTTGGCGTTACCCTTTCCGGATTTCTGGCATCTGCTTCTGCCGCTGAACAGTTTGCAGACCCATTTGCAGAACTCTTGATTGCCTTTATGCCTGTGGCAGCAGCAGAAACGGTTGCTCTTGTTGTTATCACCCTGTTGCTTTCTTATGTAACCCTTGTTTTGGGTGAGCTTGTTCCAAAACGAATTGCTATGCACCACCCCGAAAAAATTTCCTTGATGGTTGCCCCGATTATTCGCGTCCTGTTTACCATCGAAAAGCCGTTTGTCGCTATCCTTTCCGGAAGTACAAACCTCATTCTCAAAATTTTCCGCATTAACCCGAACGACCAGCCGGATCAAGTCACCGAAGAAGAAATCCGTATGATGGTAGATGTCGGAAACGAGGAAGGCTCGATTGAAAAAACCGAAGCAGATATGATCGACAATATCTTTGAATTTGACGACATCACTGCCGAGGACGTTATGACTCACCGAACCGATGTAGCAGCAGTAGAAAACACCGCTACTGTAATGGATGTAATCCAGCTGGCAATCGAAGAAGGCTATTCCCGAATCCCTGTCTATGAAGAAGATATCGACAACATTGTCGGAATTGTTTATGCAAAAGACATGCTGCAATGTATGAACGAAACTTCTGAACAAATGGCACACCAGCCTATCACTTCTTTTATCCGCAAAGCAATCTTTGTTCCGGAATCTAATCGTTGTGCCGACCTGTTCAAAACCTTTAAAGAAAAGAAAATGCAAATGGCAATCGTGGTGGACGAATATGGCGGAACCTCCGGTATCGTCACCATGGAAGACCTGTTGGAATCTATCGTCGGCAATATGCAGGACGAATATGACCATGAGGAAGACGAGTATCAGATAGTATCTGACAACGTATTTATGTTAGACGGCTCTATGTCTATTGAAGATGTGGAAGAACTGCTCGGTGCCAATATCGGCTCTGAAGAAGATTATGATACTCTCAGCGGACTGATTACCGATAAACTCGACCGCATCCCTTCCAAAGATGAACATCCTGTTGTTTCTATTGACAACATCGAGTTTACCGTTTTGATGACCGAAGAACGCCGCATTGCAAAACTGCGTGCTGAAATTCTTCCAAAACCTTTGGTTGTTTCCAACGAAGACTAGTTGCATTTTAAAAATAACAATCCCAGCAAGCCGTGTCAATTTACGGCTTGCTTTTTTATTTATCTTGAAAAGATTAGAACATCAATTTCGCTCTTGATTTTATACCTTTTTTGTATTATAATGTGCTTGTATGAGAGTTCTGGAAGGAAGGAGGAGAATCCTAATGGAATTTATCGTTACCAAAGATACTGTTATCGGTGATGTTTTGGACTATGATAGCTCCCTTGCTGAAATTTTCTTTAGCATGGGTATGCACTGTGTTGGTTGACCTGCTTCACGCGGCGAAACAATCGAAGAAGCCGCTGCTGTCCACGGTGTGGACTGGGCACCAATCGTTGCTGCTTTAAGAGCTCGTGTAAAATAATAAAACATAAAACAGACCTGTGTGACTTGTCGCACAGGTCTGTTTTTCTAAAGTCAGGATATAAGCAAAAAGCAAACAGTATCTAAATTGATACTGTTTGCTTTTTATTATTTATTCTACTGTTTTCTTTGCAATGTTTTCTGTAATAGAGGCTGTTTTTATTAATACCTCATCAGGCTCCAACAGTTTTGCCATCACCACAAAGCGAACATCATCCCTCTTGCCATATTTATATGAGCAGGTAGAAAGAGTTAAGATTTTATCCTTTGCAGTTACCGGAACATCATAGATAAACTCTGAGCGCTGCTGTGCTTCAGTAATAATATTCATTAACTGAGCATCGCTGATCTGCCCTTTATCAGGATTTTTGAAATCTTGATTGATTTGGATATAGTTGAAATCCGTCGTGGTATAGAAAACCGAAAAGATTTGCCATACCATATCATTTTTTGAACTTTCCTCAGAGTCTTCCGGAGCATTGGGGTCATAAACAGAAAAATAGATATATGGGTGTGTTTTTGCAAATTCAAGATCAGTAAAGTGGAACAACTGGCTAAAGCGTTCTCCATCCTTGTTATCGTCAAAATGGACATTATGCCCGTAGATTACAGTATTTTTAGACATCTGCTCCCTGTCGCTGAGTTTACATTC
This sequence comes from Negativibacillus sp., assembly GCA_020024325.1. Classification (GTDB taxonomy): domain Bacteria; phylum Bacillota; class Clostridia; order Oscillospirales; family Ruminococcaceae; genus Negativibacillus. The sequence goes on along the minus strand of JAHHTY010000030.1, from coordinate 15,773 downwards.
ATAATCAGCAAAATAGCTTCCTGTCCAACTGTACTGCTTCCATTCATTTTGACGTTGATACTGTTTATTATTTTCTGCCTGAACAACCGCTGCATCAACTTTGATGTCATCAATCTTCAACCAACCAACAATATCTTCATTCTGTTTGCGTGCTTCCCGAATTTGCTTTTGAAAAGAGGGGCCCTGTGCTATCGGTGCTTTCTGTTCTTGTTGCTGGTCTGTGGGCAACTCCTCAGTATCCTGGGTTGGTTCTATCGACTGCTGTGGGGGTTCTTCTTCTTTTTTTCCACAAGCTGATACCGACAAAACAAGAATTGCTGTTAAAAAAAGCGCCAGAATTTTATTCCACATCTTTATCTTAAAACTCCCCTTTCCATATCACTGACAGAAAAGGGAATTTATTCCCTGTGTCCTGCCAAATTGCAAACAATGCCTTTTCCTGCATCCAGTAAGATACATGTGCCGTTGCGAATAACCTGTGTACAATCTTTTGCCCCGATAATAACCGGAATATTCAAGGTCAGACCAACAATTGCCGCATGGGAATTTACGCCCTGCTGGGAGGTAATGATACCGGAAGCTTTTTTCATGATATCCAACAATTCATTGCTGGTATTGTCGATAACCAAAATGTCACCGTCACGGAAGTTTTCTCTTGCTTCACGTTCACTCTTTGCAACACATACGCCTGCTTGTACACTGCCTTCTCCGATACCGGTTCCATTTAAAATAACATCGCCAACAGTCTGCACTTTCAGCAAGTTTGTTGTTCCCGGAATACCCAGAGGAACACCTGCGGTAATTACAATCAAATCACCGTCTTTCAGCAGATTACATTCTTTAGAACGGGTGATTGCATGGTTAAACAAAGCTTCCTCGGTGTTTTGCTCTTCACACAGTACAGGAACTACGCCCCAAGACATGCTCAAATGACGATAGGTAGGCATCTGGGTTGTACAACCGATAATTGGCATTTCAGGACGATATTTACTAATCATTCTTGCAGTTTGTCCGGACTGAGTAACCGTAATAATCGCACTTGCTTCCAGGTCATAAGCCGCAGAACATGTTGCGTGTGAGATTGCGTTGGTTACATCTCTGTTCTGGTCTGCATTGTGTTCCAAGAAACGGTGGTGATAGTTGATATCATTTTCTGTTCTCTCTGCAATTTTTGCCATTGTCTTAACAGATTCAACAGGGTACTTTCCGGCAGCAGTTTCTCCGGAAAGCATGATAACGCTGGTTCCATCGTAAATTGCATTTGCAACGTCAGTTGCTTCTGCTCTGGTAGGACGTGGGTGGTTCATCATGCTATCCAACATCTGGGTTGCGGTAATAACATATTTACCACTGCTGTAAACGCGCTGAATAATCATTTTTTGGATTACCGGAACATCTTCCAGAGGAATTTCAACACCCATATCACCACGGGCAATCATAATACCATCAGATACTCTGAGGATTTCATCCAGATTGTTTACACCTTGTGCGTTTTCAATCTTGGCAATAATCTTGATGCTGTCACAGCCGTTGCTTTCCAAAATTTCCCTAATCTGCAAAACGTCCTGTGCACAACGAACAAAGGAAGCTGCAATAAAATCAAATCCGGCTTCAATACCAAACTTAATATCGTCACGGTCTTTATCGCTCAAATATTCCATTGACAGGTCAACATTAGGAACATTGACACCTTTTCTGTCAGAAATCTTACCGCCGTTCATTACGGTACAGGTAATATCGGTCTTTGTAACCTTGCATACCTTCAGCTCAATCAGACCGTCATCAATCAAAATTGTGTCGCCTTCTGTTACATCATTCGGCAAATCTTTAAAAGAAATAGAAACTCTTGTCTTGTCACCCAAAATATCCTCGGTTGTCAAAATAAAAGTATCTCCGTCCTGCAGCATTGCTTTACCATCTTTTAAAAGACCCAAACGAATTTCCGGTCCCTTGGTATCCAATAAGGTTGCCAGAGGTACATCCATTTCTTTTCTCAACTTTTTAATAACATCCAGTTTTTTCTGGTGTTCTTCATGGGAGCCGTGAGAAAAATTGAATCTGGCAACATTCATGCCTGCCTTAATCATTTCTCTCAATACTTCTTCAGAATCACTTGCTGGTCCTAACGTACAGATAATTTTTGTCTTTCTCATGCGGAGTTTCTCCTTTCACTATCAGCTCGGTTATTCGGCCGGATTTATCACACAGTTACAGCCATTTCCCGTTTGACTTCTCTTAAACTATATCTTACATGACAAGGAAAATCAATCTTTCACTCACATTCTTTCTGAATTTCCCAAGATTGTACAGATTTTTGACTAAAATTCGTTTATTTTTTGACAACCTTTGAAATTTTATTTTTTTCTTCCTGCACAGAGAAAATAAGAACCCGAAAAGTTATATCTCTTTTCGGGTTCTTATCCTTCTTTCAAAAAACTAATTATTTCCGCCTTGTACCGGTGCAGTTTGCTGTGCCGGAGCACCTGCTTCTGCTAAGGTCATCTTCACTGTCAGCTCCTGAGCTTTTCCATATCTCTGACTTTGACGATAAACCGTTAGGGTAATCACATCTCCCGGTTTATGTTTTGCCAAAATATTTGCAAGACTTTCCTGAGTAACAACGCTTTCGCCGTCAATTTCAGTAATAATATCTCCAGGAACCAAACCTGCTTTTGATGCAGGAGAGTTTTGTTCTACCGAAACGACACCCACACCCGGAACATATCCGTTCATCTGAGCTGTAAACTGATCCAGTATCTGCATTGTAATTCCCATTTTTACTCTGCCGGTTACATAACCATGCTCAATCAAATCATTGATAATCGGCTGAGCTTCATTGATGGAGATTGCAAAACCGATACCTTCAAATTCGGTAGCTGCAATTTTCTGTGAGTTGATTCCGATAACCTGACCATAGGTGTTCACCAAAGCTCCGCCGGAGTTACCTGGGTTAATTGCCGCATCCGTCTGGATACAATTGATGGTGTTTCCTGTGGTTGTGGTAATCGGTCTGTTTAAAGCAGAAACATAACCAACGGTAACGCTGCCTGCCAGCTCCAAGCCTCCGGGGTTGCCCACAGTAATAACCTGTTCACCAATTTCCAGCTGATCAGAATTTCCGAACTCTGCCGGTGTTAAGTTATCTGCTTCAACCTTCAAAACAGCAAGGTCTGTTTTTTCATCTGTACCCACGATTGTGGCATTATATTCGCTGTCGTCGTTCAGCACAACTTTAACGCTGGTTGCCCCTGCAACAACATGTGCGTTGGTTACAATGTAACCGTTTTTACTTAAAATGATGCCGGAACCCTGGCTTTGTTCTCCGCCAAAGATACTCTGAGAACTTTGAACATAAGCAACAATTCCAACTGCGGAAGGCTGCACTTTCTGCGCACGCTGAGTAATTGTCAATTCGCCTTCTGCAAGGTCAACAGCTGCACCCGAACTGCCTGCCGGTTTATCATTCAAAGTAAGCTGTGCCGAGTTACCGCTTGGTTTATTTTCCTCTGCACTTGTCTGCTGATTCTTTTGGTATCCATTCTGACCCGCAATCAAAGCATAGGTTCCATAACCTGCCAAACTTACAACCCCTGCACAAAGAATTGCACACATAATGATGGTAAATACTTTAAGACCCTTGTTCTTTTTATTCTTTGTCTGGGACTGTTTTGGTTTTTCTTTATTATAATCTTCATAGTTCCATTTATAGCTCTCGTTTGCTTTTGCTTGCTGAGCACTCTGTTGGTTCTCATATGGATTCTGGTGATTTGAATTTACTTGATAGCTGTACTTGCTGTCATATGCTGACTGCTGCTGTCTTTCACCATTGTTCGGACCGGAACGATACCAGCCATCTTCGTTTGGAGATTGTGCTGTCTTTTGACTGCCTTCTTTATGGAAAAATCCTCCCTCTTTTTTCGGTTCTTCCTTTGTTTCTCCCGAAACATTTTTGTTAGAAAAGACCCATCCGCTGCTTTGAGAAGAAAATCCGGCTGTATCCTCCGCAGGTTTCTGTTCGTTACTGTTAGTTTCAGCAGCATTTTGTTCGTTCTGATTGTTTTGTGGCTCAAATCCGTTTGTATTCAAATTTTTGTCATCCATGTTTAAAAAATCCTCCTTCTGCCAACAGGGTTTGTAAACTGACCTATCCGCTTCCTGTCTACATGTTCTAACACCTCATGCCGACAACGCACCTGTTTTTTTAATTACAATATTTATTATACTAGACATTTATTACGATAAATGAAACAAGGATTAAACTGTTTCACACTTTTTTCCACCCAAATAATGAACTTTTTTTCACAGCTCTTATCATTGTAGAATCCTATACTTCCTGCACTGAAGTTGGCTTGGACTGTTTGGATAAAGCCTTGGGTGCTGTTTCCACCGAGAAGCTGAATTCGCAGTACTCTCCTTCAACACTTCTGACAATAACTTCTCCCTGGTGCAGGTTAACAATAGAACGCACAATGTGTAATCCAAGACCTACCCCTGTCTTGTCAATGCTTCTTGAGCGGTCTGTCTTGTAGAAACGGTCAAACACTTTGGAAATTTCATCTTTCGGGATACCATCGCCCGAATTTTTGATGTTGATATAAGTTCTCTTGGACTCCACAACATAGCTGACCTCGATGTAACCGCCCTCGTTAACAAATTTTACGGCATTTTCCAGCAGATTATAAACCACCTGATGAATCAAGTCCTCATCTGCTTCCACCATTATTTTACCCGCATCCAGTCCTTTTATTTCAAGATTTTTATTATCTATGGTCTGTTCAAAAGTAAAGATACTGGACAATACAACTTCATTGATATCAAATACCGTTGGTTTTAATTTCATTTCACCTGCTTCAATTTTTGCAATGTTTAACATTGAACGCACCAAACGGGATAATCGCTTTACTTCATCGGAAACAATCATCAGGTAATGTCGTTCTTTTTCAGGCGGAATGGTTCCATCCAGGATACCGTCAATAAAGCCTGCTATACTTGTCATTGGAGTTTTCAGTTCGTGTGATACATTTGCAATAAAGGATCGACGCACCGTTTCCTGCTGTGCCAAACTTGCCGCCATATTGTTAAATGCCATCGAAAGTTTCCCAATTTCGTCCCTCTCGCTTACCGGCACCCTTGATGTAAAATCACCTTTTGCAAATGATTCGGTTGCTTTTAGCATATCTTGCAAAGGACGCACCAGATTTCCTGTTACAACATAAACCATTGCAAAGGTAACTACCATCATCACCAATGCACTGAGCAGAAACATTTTAAAAATTTCTCCCATAAACTCGGTGAGTCCCTGCGCCGAGCTGGAAGCAAATACCACGCCTGCTATTCTTCCATCCGGCAAATGGAGCGGAACACCAACGGTATAATAGGAACTTTTATAGATTTCCCCCATCTTTCCCACTTCTGTGTAGACCCCATCTTGCTCTACTTTCTGGATAATTTCACGATCTATCCCGTATACCTGATGACTGCACATGGAGCGGTGGGTACATAAAAGGACATCCCCTGACAGATTTGCCAAATAGATATCTGCATTCATCGCTTTTGCCATTGGTCCCCACGCACTTGTTAACGAAGACTTGTAATCTACAATCTGATATACCCCATCCACCGATACCAGATGATTCTTTGTCAGTTCAGAGGCATACTCGGCATTTTTTTCAAGACCTCCGATTTTATCTTCCTTAAAATATTGTGCTGCAAACACCATAAAGATCATTCCAAGAATAATGATACTGGTCAATACAATAGAACAGCATACAGAAAAATATTTTCGGAACAGGCTTCGCTGCATATTTCTTTCCTCCTTTTATTTTGCAAGTAAAAAGCCGCTGTAAATCCCTACAGCGGCTCGAAACGAACGGCTCAAAATCGAGCTATTCCTTTACTTCAAATTTATATCCGACGCCCCAAACCGTTTTCAGGCTCCATTTATCGGATACTCCTTCCAATTTTTCACGCAGACGTTTTACATGTACATCTACTGTTCGGGAATCTCCGTAATATTCAAAGCCCCATACTTCGTTTAACAACTGGTCACGGGTATATACTCTGTTTGGATTGCTTGCAAGATGATACAGCAGCTCCAATTCCTTTGGTGGGGTGTCGATAACCTTGCCGTCCACCTTCAGCTCATATTTTGTCATATTAACGACAAGCTTATCATAGGATACCTCTTTTGTATCACTGCCGGTGGAGGTCTTGCCGGTTCTTCTCATAACTGCTTTGATACGAGCAATAATCTCTTTTGCATCAAATGGCTTTACTACATAGTCGTCTGCACCCAACTCCAGACCCAAAACTTTATCAAAAGTTTCACCTTTAGCGGTAATCATAATAATCGGGCAGTTCGATTTTTTACGAATATCTCTGCAAACCTGCCAACCATCCAGCTTTGGCATCATAATGTCCAGCAAAACAATGTCCGGATTTTCCGCATTAAATCTCTCAATAGCCTGTTCGCCATCCGCTGCCAATACAACAGTATATCCTTCTTTTTCCAAATACAATCTCAACAGTTCAGCAATATTCTGGTCATCGTCCGCAACCAGGATTTTTCCCATTGTCATAATTTGCTCCATTTCTCCGCTGCCTTTTTCAAATACTTCCATCTAAAGGGGGATCAAGACATTTTGGCAGCGGAACCCCCTGTCTTGTGATTTGTAATCTTTATTTTAACATTCTTGCTCTGCGTTTTGCTTTTATTATAACACAGTTTTGTGGGAAACGCATCCGGTTTTTGTCGAAATTTCCCTCATATTATTTTTTATTATACTAAACCATACGGAATAATTGGTGAAAATTTTTTTAACAGATTTCGTAAAAGCAATGAAATGTTGTTGTCAATTTTCCACATCAGCCTGTTAGTGTTGTGAAAAACCACTTTTTCCGACATTCTTTTTTCCCTCCCCTTGCCTAACTCAAGGCAAAACGGTATAATAGGAATAAGTATGCACACCTATATTAAATGAATGTTTTTTTTCATTATAGAAAGGAACGAATCAACATGAAGTTAGGTATCGTGGGGTTGCCAAACGTTGGCAAAAGTACCCTCTTTAACGCTATCACCAATGCCGGTGCACAGTCGGCAAACTATCCATTCTGTACCATTGAACCAAACATCGGTACTGTCGCTGTTCCCGATCACCGTCTGGATGAGCTTGCAAAGATGTATGACCCGGATAAAATCACCCCTGCTGTCATCGAGTTTGTTGACATCGCAGGTCTTGTAAAAGGTGCTTCTAAAGGCGAAGGTCTTGGAAACAAATTCCTTTCCAACATTCGTGAAGTAGATGCTATTGTTCACGTTGTACGCTGTTTTGAAGACGGCGAAATTGTCCATGTCGAAGGAAGCATCGGTCCAAAGAGAGATATTGAAGTTATCAATCTGGAGCTGATTTTCTCCGACCTTGACATTTTGGATCGCCGCATTGATAAAGCTGCCAAAGCAGCAAAGGGCGACAAAAAATATCTTGCAGAAGTTGACCTTCTTAACCGTGTTAAAAAACATCTGGAAGATGGTAAATCTGCTCGCAGCATGGAATTCACCGATGATGAAAAAGTCATTATGTCTGACATTCCTCTGCTTTCCAACAAACCGATTATCTACGTTGCAAATATGAGTGAAAATGATTTCAACGGCAAAACCGACTCCAATCCGTTCTATCAGGAAGTTTTGGAAGTTGCAAAAGAGGAAAACTCTGAGGTTGTTCCGATTTGTGCCCGTTTGGAAGAAGAAATTTCCGATATGTCAATGGAAGATAAGCTGATGTTCCTTGAGGAAATCGGTTTAACCGAGTCCGGTCTTGACCGTTTGATTAAAGCCGGCTATCACCTGCTTGGTTTAATCTCCTACCTGACTGCCGGTAAACCGGAAGTTCGTGCATGGACCATCACCCGCGGCACAAAAGCCCCACAGGCTGCCGGAAAAATCCACAGTGACTTTGAGCGTGGCTTCATTCGTGCAGAAGTTATCTCTTATGAAGATTTGATTGCAAACGGTTCAATCGCAGCTGCAAAAGAAAAAGGTCTTGTCCGTTCCGAAGGAAAAGAATATGTAATGCAAGATGGTGATGTTGTTCTTTTCCGTTTCAATGTATAATCTTCTTTTAAGATAAAAATCCCTATCAATCAGCTTTGGAGGAAAAATATGAAAAGAGTTTTAGTTGCTGGTCTGCAGCACGAGTCCAATTCCTTTAACCCTATTGTTGCAGGAAAAAATGATTTCCGTGTGATCCGTGGTAAAGAAGTTTTTAACAATTTTAAAGAAAACGATCCGGTAACCGGTGTTATTAAACCTCTCCTGGAACAAGGTTACGAAGTTGTCCCCACTCTGTTCGCAAGCGCTGTTCCTAACGGTGAAGTGGATTACGACTTTTACATGGATTTAAAAGCCGAAATCATTCGCATTGCAAAAGAAGAACAGGCTAAAAAGCCGATTGATGCCATCACCCTGGCTCTGCACGGTTCTATGAGAGTAAAAGGTCTTGGAGAAGCAGAAGGATACCTTCTGGAAGAACTGAGAGCTATCTTCCCTGATATTCCATTGTTCAGTTCTTTGGATATGCACACCACTATGACCAAAAGAATGCACAACAACTGTGACGGTTTTGTCGGCTATAAGTGTGCTCCTCATACCGACCGTTACGAAACCGGTGTCCATGCTGCAAAGATGACCATTGCAGCTCTCGAGGACGGTTTCAAGGCATACACAGCTTGGGTAAAGGTTCCAATCCTGATTGCAGGCGAACAGTCCTCCACCACTGTGGAACCAATGAAGAGCCTGATAGAGGAGTTAAGACGAACCGAAACCAAAGATGGTATCATGGCAGCTTCTTACTTGATGGGCTTTCCGTGGGCAGACAATGAGGACAGCTCTGTTGCTGTTTACATCGTTGCCGACAGCCAGGAACTTGCCGATAAAGAAGCGCTTCGCCTTGCTGAACTGATTTGGAGCAAAGTTGATGAATTCTGCTTCCAGACCGAAACCTATTCTGAAGAAGAAACCTTAAACGTTGCTTTCGATGCAATTCAAAACGGACATGCTCTGCCAATTTATCTGTCCGATTCCGGAGATAACCCGACTGCCGGTTCCTCTTCCGACTGTACCGGATTCCTCAAAAAGATTATGGACGACAGTCGTACCTCCCTACTCAAAACCCCTGTTCTGTATGGCGGTATCTATGATCCGGAAGCTACTAAAGCCTGCAAAGGTAAAGTAGGTCAAGAAATCACCCTGACTTTTGGTGCAAAATTTGACAGCAAAACCACACAACCAATCACTGCTACCGGAACTGTAAAAGCTTACATCGAAAAATGGGATAAAACCTCTATTCCTTGTGACCTTGCTCTGTTCAGCTCTTGTGGTGTTGACATCGTTCTTGCTCAGGCACATGTTGGCTATACCACACCTGAGATCTTCTCCGATTTAGGCAGAGAGGCAAAAGATGCTGACATTGTTGTCTGCAAGTTGGGATATCTTACCGAACAGCAAGATGCCGTTGCAAAAAGAAGTATTATGGCACTTTCTAAAGGAAGCACCAACGAGGATTTAAAAACTTTAAATTACACTAAAGTTCCTCGCCCTATCTTCCCTCTGGACACTGATTTTGCATATGACCCGAAAGCAAATCTCGTTGCAAAAAACTAACCTGTTCTAATTAAAGTTTTTATCAAATGACCCCTAATCAGAGCCGATAAAAAATTATTAAAAATGCCCTTTGATGTAGGTTTATTGTTCTACATCAAAGGGCATCTTTGTATAAAAAAACATAGAAAAAAAGGCTTTCCTTACACCAATATTTAAGTGCAGCGGATACATCAGGAAATCAGAAATGCCCTTAGTATAAAATTTACCGCTGAGCCGCAATTTTAGATTAACAAAAGTTTCAGAAAGCTTTATAATCACCTTTTAGCTTAATGTTAGCATATCAATTCCGCAGTCAAAATATAATCAACATTAAAACCGGAATAATCTTATAAACTCACCTTGCTTTCTTTAATATTTTGCATCACCCTAAAAATTTTGTACTGTTCAATCTATTAAGTCTATTTTAAAAAAAAACAAAAAAGAACTATCATCTGTAAATTACAGATGATAGTTCTTTTATTTGTAAAACTAAGATTAGAACAGATGGCAGGCAACAAAATGTCCTGGCTCAATCTCTTTCTGAACCGGTTTATTTTCCAAACATTCCGGTTTGCACATCTTACATCTTGCTGCAAACGGACAACCTTTAGGCAGGTTGATGGTGCTTGGAATATCACCTTCCAAAATAATTCTTTCTTTTTGATGACCTGGGTCCGGAATCGGAACTGCGGACAACAATGCCTGTGTATATGGATGTGATGGATTTTTGTAAAGTACAGTTTTTGGTGCTGTTTCAACAACAGAACCCAAATACATTACAGCAATTCTATCAGAGATCATCTCTACAACAGAAAGGTCGTGAGAAATAAACATATATGTCAGATCAAATCTTTCCTGCAAGTCGTGCAGTAGATTCAATACCTGTGCCTGAATGGAAACGTCCAATGCAGAAATCGGTTCGTCTGCAATAATCAGCTTCGGTTTTACTGTCAAAGCTCTTGCAATGCCGATACGCTGTTTTTGACCACCCGAAAATTCATGTGGATAACGCTTTGCATGTTTAGAACTTAAACCTACAATTTCCAGCAGTTCATGTGCCACCTTGCTGCGTTCCGCTTTGGACATATTGGTGTGAATCAGCAATGGTTCCTCCACCAAATCCTCAACTCTCATACGAGGGTTTAAGCTTCCTGCCGGGTCCTGGAAAATCATCTGCATATCTTTTCTCAAGGGACGCATTTCATTTTGAGAAAGTTTGCTGATATCTTTCCCTTCAAACCAAATTTCACCGCTGTCTGGAATCAGAAGATGGTTAATCAAACGACCGGTTGTACTTTTACCGCAACCAGACTCACCTACTACCGAGAAGGTTTCGCCTTTGTAAATATCAAAGCTAACATTATTTACAGCATGTACAACTTTGTTTGGTCTTCCAAAAAGGGTTTTCCCTACTGTAAAGGTCTTTGTTACATTTTTTACAGAAACAATTGGTTCCATTTACTTCTCCTCCTTTCCTTCTTTTGCCAGCCAACATCTGCATTTTTGATTTGAGCTTACGCTGAATAAATCCGGCTGTTCTTTATGGCATCTTTCAGTTGCATATTTGCATCGTGGTGCAAAACGGCATCCCTCCGGAAGCATGGATAAATCCGGAACACTTCCCGGGATACTCGGCAAAACTTTAACGCCGGAGCCAAGTTTTGGAACAGAAGCAATCAAACCTTTTGTATATGGATGAGTTGGATTATTAAACAGAATATCTACCGGAGCCTCTTCCATAATCTCACCTGCATACATAACAATAACTCTGGTACACATCTCGGCAACAACACCCAAGTCATGTGTAATCATCAGAATGCTCATGCCCTCTTCTTTCTGGATTTTTTTCATCAATTCCAGAATCTGTGCCTGAATAGTAACGTCCAGCGCAGTGGTAGGTTCATCTGCAATCAACAATTGTGGGTTACAGCTCATTGCCATTGCAATCATAACACGCTGGCTCATACCACCGGAAAGCTGATGAGGATAGTTTTTCAAAACACGCTGTGGGTCAGGAATACCAACCTGTTTTAGCATGTTTGCAGATCTTTCCAAAGCTTCTTTTTTAGATAAATTTGTATGCAGTCTGATACCTTCAATCATCTGCTTGTCAATTCTCATTGCAGGGTTCAAGCTGCTCATTGGTTCCTGGAAAATCATGCTCAATTTACCGCCACGGATAGAGCGCATGGTTTTTTCGTCAATTGTTCTCAAATCCTGCCCATCAAACAAGATTTCACCGTTGGTTACTTTACCGGAAGTAAAGTTCAGTAATCCCATAATAGATAAAGAGGTTACGCTCTTACCACAGCCGGATTCTCCAACCAGACCCAAAATCTCACCTTTGTTAATATCAAAGCTGATATCGTTAATTGCTGTAACACTGGTGGTTTTGTTCTGGAAAAATTCGGTACGCAGATTTTTAACGCTTAATAGTTTTTCCTGTAACATAGTATACTCCTTTCCCTGTTCTCGCTTTTACTTAATCTTTGGATCAAGAGTATCTCTCAGGCCATCACCGAACAGGTTGAATGCCAGTACAGTGATAAAGATAACCAAACCTGGGAAGTATACCATGTGAGAAGCAATACCAATATAGCTTCTTCCTACAGAAAGCATTGCACCCCATTCCGGTTCGCTGACATTTGCGCCAAAACCCAGAAAGCTCAAAGATGCTGCTGCCATGATAGCGGAACCAATTCTCATAGTAAAGTTTACAATCAAGGACTGAATTGTACCCGGGAAGATGTGTACAAATAACAGTCGGCTGTCTTTACAACCTAAACTCTGTGCTACTTCAACATACAAAGAACCTTTTACAGCCAATGTTGCGCTTCGCATAATTCGTGCAAAGCTCGGGATTGTAAAGACCATAACCGCAATCAATACGTTAATAATACCAGGGCCTAAAATTGCCACAATTGCAATTGCCAAAAGAATGTCAGGGAAGCTAAACAGAATATCTGAACTTCTCATAACAAGCATTTCCAGCACGCCACCATAGTAGCCTGCCAAAAGTCCTAAAACGCTTCCTATTGCAGCACCAATCACTACCGCAGACAAGGAAACACCCAAGGTAAGTCTTGTACCAACCAACATACGGCTAAAAATATCTCTGCCGTAAACGTCTGTACCGAAAATATGTGCAGCGGTTGGACCCTCCAAAACATGGTCATAGTCATATGCAGTATAGTCATATGGTGCCAAAGAAGGACCGATAATTGCAATGACAATCAGCAATAAAATAATAATTAAGCCAATAACGGCAGTTTTTCTTTTTAAAAACTTCTTGACAAATTGTTTTGCTTTGCTGCTTTGATCTGCCTTGATGGTTTCATCAATATAATTTTGGTCAAACGCAGCGTTAGTCTGTTCTTTCTCTCGAATATCAGCCATAAAACGTGATACCTCCTTTTATCTGTGATGATTAATCGAATCGAATCTTAGGGTTAATTACGCCATACAGCAGGTCAACTACCAAGTTAATCAACACATACTGGAGAGCGAACAGCATCAATAATCCCTGAACAACAGGATAGTCACGGAAGGCAATAGAGTCTACCAGCAATCTACCCATACCCGGAATTGAGAATACTGTTTCGGTCAAAACAGAACCGGACAGCAAGCCGCCAATCTGAAGACCTAAAATAGTAACAACCTGAATAAGAGAGTTTCTAAAAGCATGAGCAAACATAACCACAGACTCTCTCTGTCCTTTTGCTCTGGCTGTACGAACATAGTCTTCCCTGAGAGTTTCCATCATGGAGGAACGAGAATATCTTGCTAAAACAGCCATAATACCACAGCCCATTGTAAATGATGGGAGTATATAGCCTTTCCATGTATCTAGTCCACCCGAAGGCAACCAGCCAAGCTGAACGGAGAAAATCTGAATTCCCATTAAGCCCAGCCAAAAGCCCGGAGCGGATAAGCCGGTGATGGCTATAAGCATACTAATATGGTCAAATAACTTACCATGCTTAATTGCCGCCATTACACCGATAAAAATACCCAAAACCGGCGCCCACGCAATGCCGGCAACAACCAGTTTCAGTGTATTTTGCATTCTGTCAAAAATCAATCCGGTAACTGGTGTACTGGATTTCATACTTCTGCCCATGTCTCCACGGAACAGTTTTGCCATGTAGTCAACATACTGTTGTACGATTGGTTTATCCAATCCATACTCTTCTCGGATTGCCTGTACTTCATATTCCTCGGCATCCAATCCAGCCAAAGTTCTTGCTGGGTCTCCCGGAATCAAATGAATAAACATAAAAACAAAAACGGAAATAACCAACATCAATGGAATGGTTTCCAATATACGCTTGACGAAATAACGACCCATAGAATTTCCCCCTTTTACCCTAAGAAAGGAGTAGCAAAAATTACTACTCCTTTCCTTTTCATTATTAAATGTTGTAATTTAATAACTGAATATTACTGTTCCAACTCCACATTAGTCAGTACAAAATCGCCGCCTGCTTTGTAAACAACACCTTTAACATAGGATTTCTGTGCCAAGATGGAGTTATCGTTAGCCAGGAAGATCCATGGGCATTCTTCCCATACGATAGACTGTGCCTGTTTGTACAGTTCAGCAATTTCTGCAGAATCAGTTGATTTCAGTGCATCATCCAACAGTTTGTCAAATTCTGGATTGCTGTAGAAAGCAGTATTGTAACCTGCCTGTGGGAATTTTTCAGTATGCAGAATGTTTCTCATAGAACCGTCTGCTTCGTAAGAACCGGAGCTCCAGTTTACATACCACATCTGAACCTCTGTTTGATCTTCTGGCAGGCTGGTCATATCAGCAATGGTGGTGGATTCCATTGGCATAACGTTTACGTCAATGTTGATCTCTGCCAACTGCTGTTTTAAGAATTCTGCACCCTGGGTTTCCAATGTAGTGTTATCTACCCAAACATTAACCGGGAATCCTTCTTCAAATCCTGCTTCTTTCATCAGGGATTTTGCTTTTTCCAGGTCTTTATCATATGGGGTCTGTTCTGCATAGTACATGATGGAATCAGAGAAAATAGAGGTTGGTTTTACAGCATAACCCTGGAAAACTACTTTACAGAATGCTTCGTTATCGAAAGCATAGTTCATAGCCTGACGAACTCTTACATCGTCCAGTGGTTTTCTTCCATCTGGAAGAGTATAGTTTTTGTTCAGGGTTACATAACGGTAGGTGATACCTTTATTGTTTTCAATAACAATACTTGGGTCGCCGGAAATTTTTTCAACCTGTACAGGTGGTACTGGGCTGATGAGGTCAGCTTCGCCTGTTTTAAGCATAGCGATACGAGCGCCGTCTTCCGGAACTACTTTAAAGGTCAGGGTATCAACTTTAGGACCTTCTCTCCAGTAGTTTTCGTTACGAACCATTTTGGTGTAACCGCCATCTACACGTTCGGAGAAGACGAAAGGACCTGTACCTGCGGATGCTTTAGCTAAACCATCTTTACCCAGTTCTTTAATTGCTTTTGGGCTGATGATTCTAATCTGTGTCAATTTATTCAGGAAAGTGTTGTTTGGTTCTTTCAGGGTGATAGTCAGCTGATATTCGCTGTCTGCAACTGCGGTATCCCACTGTTTTGTCTGTGCAGCAACTCTTAAAGTAGAATCTTCTTTACCACGTTCCCAGTTTGCGATAACAGCTTCTGCATTGAAAGGCTCACCATCATGGAATTTAATTCCTTCATTCAAAATGAAGGTGTAGCTCATACCATCTTCAGATACTTTCCACTCTTTTGCAAGCATTGGGATAATCTTAGAATTGCTGTCAAAAGTAATCAGGGATTCATACATTGTGCTTGTAACTGTGTTGGAAACACCGTTTCCGGATACATGTGGATCCAGATGTGTTGCATCTGCCTGCATTGCTACAACCAGATCATTGTCCGGTGATTTTGCAGTAGAATTTTCTTTTTTGTCTGTGCTTTCTTCTGTTTTCTGTACTGGCTGGTCGGTGTTTTCTTCATTAGAAGCACCACAGGCTGCAAAGGTAAATGCCATTACCATAGCAAGCAGAAATGATAATTTTTTTTTCATTATTTTCTTCCTTTCTTGTTGTCCTTAACAAAAAACAGCTATAAAGGATTCAATCCCTGTTTTTATTATACATATATTC